>NZ_CDSBKL010000304.1:0-5122 GCF_977115555.1 Aquiflexum sp. | reverse complement strand
CCAATATGTCCCAAACTTCTTGTTTTTCTTTTTCAACAATTTTTTTAGCTTGTTTGATTGTGGTTGCGTAACCTAATTTATCCAATCTTGGATATACAAATGCTTTAAATAATTCCAAAGCCCTTTTGCTTTTTTCAATCACACCTACAGGATTGTTGTCATATTGGAAACTGTTCCAGCACCAGGACAATTCAGCATGAAGCTTCTCGTCCAAGTTTAATTTTTCAAGTTTCTCCAAAGTTGAGACAATCGTTTTTTCAGAAATTTTTACTGACATGTTATAATTGTTTTGATAAATAATACAAATACTTTTTTCAGTTTTCACTACAAAACAATATATAATTTTCTATAAATACAAAATAATCAGCCATTTAGTAACATTAATTTAAATTTCAATCGATTCCGTAATAATTATTTGGCAGGTGATTTATGATAGTTGTGACTATATTTATGGCAACTTGTCAAAGTATGGAAAGAAAACAATCCCTTCAGGAAGAATTTGCCAACAGCATCACCCATGGTTTCGGGATATTATTCAGCATCGTCGCCATAGCTTTGTTGGTCACTTTCTCCGTACTCAATGGCACGGGTATCCATATTGTCAGTTGTAGCCTTTTTGGGGCATCCATTCTTTTGCTCTATACATTTTCCACCCTTTACCATGCAACGCCACAGGGGCCCATCAAAACATGGCTAAGGACCTTTGACCACATCGGCATCTATTTCCTGATTGCCGGTACCTATACACCATTCTTACTATTGGCTGTAAAAGGTACATGGGGTTGGGTTTTCTTCGGAATAATATGGGGCTTGACCCTTTTTGGCATTGTATTCAAAATTTTCTTTACCCACAGATTCCAAAAAGCTTCCCTGATTCTTTACCTCGCTATGGGTTGGTTGGCCATTTTCTTAATCAAACCCCTCTTGACAGCTTTGAGCACTCCTACCCTTTCTCTAATCGCAGCAGGAGGACTTAGCTATACACTCGGTACCATTTTTTATACCCGACCACAAATGCGGTTTGCCCATACGATCTGGCACCTTTTTGTATTGGCAGGAACAATTCTACATTTTATTGCAATCATGAATATGATATTGGCTGATAACCTGTAATCTTTTTGGCTGACATTAAAGCATTTAAAATATATGCTCAAAAAATCTTCATCCCCCTGCTTGCATAAAAAGGAAAGTACCCCTACATTTGTGACACCTTTCGAAAAAGGGGTAATTTAAATAAAAATTGGCCGATGGTGTAACTGGCAACACGTCTGATTTTGGTTCAGAAGAGTCCAGGTTCGAAACCTGGTCGGCCAACAGAAAAGCAGCTCAAAAAGCTGCTTTTTTTATTTTCAGGCAATCCGGTTTAGATTTCAAATCAATGTTCCGGACTTCTCCCTTTCCCTAAAATTCACTTTATTTGCAACATCACCAAATCCATTAAGATGTCCTTATTCGAAGATATCAGACCTTATTACGATACAGAAGTAAATGATGCCATCCGGGAAATCATTGACCACCCGATGCTGAAGGCCATGATGAATTTTACTTTTCCCGATGAGAAGGATGACTATTGGAAAACCCTGATGCTTCATTGCCACTCCATTAGGGATTTTCAGATCAATTTTATCTATCCTGCGATCCAAAAAGTCCTTGAAAAAAGTTCCAGCGGACTGACTACCTCCGGATTTGATAAACTCGAAAAAAACACCTCCTATCTTTTTATATCAAACCACAGGGATATTATATTGGATACCTCCCTGCTAAATGCCTCACTGTACGAGCATGGTCTTCGCATGACCACCTCCGCCATAGGTGATAACTTGGTCAAAAAGCCTTTCTTGAAGAATCTTGCACGACTGACTAGAAGCTTTATTATCAAAAGAGGGATTCCATCAAGGGAATTGTTGGAAAGTTCCAAAAGGATTTCAGCTTTTATCAGGCAATCCCTGCTGCGCGAAAACCGGTCATTGTGGATAGCCCAGCGGGAAGGCCGCACCAAAGACGGCAACGACATGACACATAAAGGCGTGCTGAAAATGATTGGAATGGCTGCAGATCCCGGAGAAAATATCCTTGATTATTTCAAAAAACTCAATGTGGTTCCTGTAAGCATTTCTTATGAATACGATCCTACTGATGTGCTCAAAATGCCGGAGTTATTGGCCAAAGCCAGGTCTGAAGCCTATATCAAAGGAGAAAATGAAGATTTCCATACTTTACTAAATGGCATCATTGGCCAAAAAAGAGGAATTCACATCCATATCGGAGAGGTGCTCACAGAACAAATAGATACTATTTCAGAAACAGTATCCGGAAGCGTCAAGCAGCTTCAGGAATTGGCAGATTTGATTGACCAACAGATCATTATGGGTTACAGACTTTGGCCTACCAAATACATCGCCTATGACCTCCTCAACAATACGACTCAATTTGCGGATAAATATACCTCGGAGGAAAAAGAGCTTTTCGAAAGGCGTTTTAAAAAAGGCGTTGACCAAAATGATCCTATGGCCACAAAGAGCTTCTTAGCCATGTATGCAAATCCTGTCGCCAATCAGCTGAAAATTAAAGAAAAACCGCTAATTGACTAATCATCGCAGGCCCCAATTTGCTTTAAGTTTGGGGATAAATCTTTGAAAACTACTTCAAATACCCTGAGAAAATTATTTTTCGGGGTCTTTTTTTGAAGACCTCCTAAACTAATGCATAGATATTGATTAAAAAATACTTGAATCAGGGCATTCTCCTTATTGATTGCAATTGTCGGATTATTTTGAGATTCACCGCTCATTGGTTACCACTCCACATTGCCCACACCTTCCCCTAGGTTCTCCTACATATTCCGACTTTCTGGTATAGATACTCCGACTCTTTGTAAACCTAAAGCCAAAGCCCTGAGGAAGCTGCCCCTTTTGTTAGCATAGACAAAACTTATCTTTTTTGGCTTCTAATGCTCATCTTCTTTTCAATTCTGTTTATGTTTGTTTCATTTGTTGCTACCTTTAAAAACCTAAGTGAGCTTTTCCCATTTTCCTTAAACCTGTAGAAGAAAAATGAAAAAAACAGTATTCGTTGCCTTAGCATGCATCCTATCTTCATTTTGTTTCGCACAGGAGAAAAAACCAATAGGATTGATAGAAACTACCAAAGGGAACATTTACATCGAGCTATTTGATGAAACGCCAAACCACAAGCAAAGCTTCATCGAACTTGCTGAAGCAGGCTACTGGGATTCTCTGACTTTCAATAGGGTCATCCCCAACTTTGTGGCACAGGGCGGCTGTCCGGATACAGAAGCAGGATTTACGGATCCTGAGTACCTTTTGGAACCCGAGTTTGTCAAAGGCATCACCCATATCTATGGGGCAGTTGGGGCAGGCAGGGATGATAACCCCGGAAAGCTTTCAGCCAGGTGTCAGTTCTATATCGTCCAAAACAAAGACGGATTGCACAGATTGGACAATGACTATACGGTTTTTGGTCAGGTGATCAAAGGGATGGATATTGTCGATCAAATCGTCTATCAAAAGAGGGATAGCAAAGATGAGCCTGTCATTCCCATAACCCTTAAAGTCAGCATGCTTTACCTTACCAAGGCAGAACTCGAAAAATTGGCCAACTTCTAAGCTTTTCTGATCCATGATTAAATGGGATAAATCTGCCGCATTCAAAACGTTGAAATATACGGGAATTTCTTTGGCACTGATACTCGGCATCATGGCTGTCCTTCCGTTATTCTTCAAGGACAAAGTCGACGAGAAAGTCAAAGTATACCTCAACAGTCAGGTAAGTTCGGCATTAAGCTACAATAAAATCAACCTTACTTTTTTCAGGCATTTCCCCAATTTGACCGTATCCTTGGACGAGGTTTATGTTCAAGGAGCAGAAGGATTCAATATTGACACCTTATTGTATGCCAAGGACTTATCATTTGGGATCAACTTGTTTTCTATTTTCAAGGAAAAGGTTCAAATCTCAGGCATTTATCTTAACCAAGCCAAAATCAACATTCTGAGGGATACTCAGGGCAATGCCAATTTTGATGTTTTCTTGACGGCTACAGACACAGCCAAAACTGAAGAAGCCCCCTCTGACCTGGCATTGGAAATCAACAACATCAAGATCAAAAACAGCGATTTTTTTTATAGGGATACAGACCTGGATTTTTCCTGCCTGGCAGAGAATTTTAATTATTCGGGAAGCGGAAATCTTCAGGATGCCATTGTGGACCTTAGTAGTGACCTGAACATACAGACATTTGAATTGACTTATGAAGGCACCACCTACCTCTCGGAAAAAAGAGTCAGTGCAAGTCTTCAGACTAAAATCAATACTGAATCGACCGCCCTGACTTTCGAAAGAAACCACCTTATGATCAATGAGCTTCCTGTTGACTTTATCGGGAAACTCGAATTTCTAAGTGGAGGCTACGACATGAATTTTATCCTTGAATCGGTGGACACGGACTTCAAGGACATGCTAACTCTTATTCCCGAAGAATTGGGAACTTGGTTGCAAAACACACAAGTCAAAGGAAAAGGGGAACTCAGGGGTTCCTTGCAGGGACTTTACCTACCGGACCAAAACCAAATGCCTAACCTGTTGATGAATCTCTTTATCTATAACGGATTCATCAGCCATTCAGGGTCTTCAACACCAATCGAAAAACTGTATCTTGATCTTGACCTGACTGTTCCGGAGCTCAATGTAGACAAAACCATCTTGGCATTGGACAGCATTTCCATGACTCTGGGTAAGGGTTTTGTTCAAGGCCATCTGAATATCGAAGGACTTGACCCTGCTTTGGTGAACAGTAATTTGGCTATCAATCTCGACCTGAATTTGCTGGACAAAGCGTTGGGGATTATTCCTTATGAGCTCAAAGGCTTGATGGAAATGAAATTATTGGCCGATGGAAGCTATCGCACAGGTCCCATCCCAAATCAATATAGGGGAAATGAAACAGAAGTGATCAGCATACCAAAGTTTCTCTTCACCTCAACACTGAGAGATGGCTATTTCAAGTGGACCGAATTGCCTGAAGCAATACAAAATATTTCTTGGAACTTTTCGGTAAATTCTCCCGACAGCATATTTCAGAATTTGGGGATTGACTTGCAGG
>NZ_CDSBKL010000303.1:0-5127 GCF_977115555.1 Aquiflexum sp. | reverse complement strand
CAGCAGTTTTATGCATGGCCAGACTTTTAGAACGTACGCGTTCCAATCCCGCTTCTATCTGAGCTTCCCTTGCTTGAGCTTCTGCTTTTTGGAGATCGAAAAAACGGATATAGGCTTGCTCGAAGACGTTGGCAACACGACGCAGTAAATATCTCGAGGAAGTATCCGGCTCTGAATAAGTTACCATCACCAATGCACCGCCAGCAAAGTCGGCGACAGACCAATATGCTTTCAACTTATTTATTGGCGCATCACCCAGAACTTGAATGATGGAATTGTATAGCTCAGGCGAATGAGTTTTCATTATCCCAAACCATTCAATAATTTTTTCTTCTTCATTCGCTATCACATAATCCTTACTGCCTTTAGCATAATGCTCCATCAGTTCATCAACAATCCTGACTCCTTTTTTGGGAAAGCGGGCTTGGGCCTGAAAAACTTCACCTTCAGTTTCCGGAGTCCTTAAAGCACTCCACGAATCAAAATAATTTTCATCTGAACCATACAAATGTATTGCACATACTTCCATGTCTTTTTGGCCAAGCAAGCCCATTTGTTTTCTAAGCTCCAGTGCAACTTCTTCCAATTCCTTTGAAGTGTGCATGGCCATGGCCCTTGCACGCACACGCTCCAAGGCCAATTGAATTTCTGCTTCCCTTGCCTGTGCTTCTGCCTTTTGAAGATCTTGGAATCGGGTATAGGTTTGTTCGAAAACCGTGGCGAAACGTTGGAAAATCTCATAAGCTTCAGGGACTGGCTCATAGGTGATAAAAAGGACATAACCATGCTTAAAGAATGCAATATGATCGATTTGATAGGAAGGCAGGGCGATACCGGATTCTTCCAAGGCCTTCAGTGAATCGCCGGCTATCGGAATGGTTTTCAGGTAATCATAGTGATCTTTACATTCTGTACCCGCAAATTCCTTCACATAGAATTTTTCTCCCCGCTTTCCCCTTTCATAAAAATCCAAAAAGAACTTCTCTCTTGGGGTTTTATAGAAAGGCAGACTTCCATTTGCACTGCTGAACCATTCGTAGTCGCCGGCTTCATCTTCTGCGTAGATATGAAAAGCACAGCCCCAGGTTTGAATCCCGAGACTTCGTACCTGCTCATCCAATAAAATAGAAGCCTCTGCCAATTCCGAACTGCTATGCATCGCCATCGTTCTTGCCCTGACTCGCTCCAAAGCCAATTCGACTTCTGCTTCTCTTGTTTGTGTCTCTGCCTTCACCAAATCCAGGTACCGTTGATAGGTTTGTGCAAATTGAGATGAGAATCGTTGTATGGTTTGAATTAACTCGGTTTGAAATTCTTGGGGACTGAATGCATAAAAAAACCCATACTCGAATATGAAACAGTGTTGAACCTCTTTTTGGGGTAATTTTTCTAAAGGTATCTGGATTTTATAGTCAGGCGCTTTATTCAGCATTCGGTAATAATCCAGCAAATCTTCTCCTTCCAATACATACTTGTGGATGGGAATCTGCTCTTTCCAAGCTTTGCGGGCACTTTTCAACAAAGGGTGCGAGGCCATATCGATGTTACCGATATGCATTTTAACTTCCTTTCCGTCCTTGCGAGCGGTCCAAAGCTCATTGTTTTCATTCTCATGATTTAGAATTCCGATTCCAAATCGGGTACCTTCATCGACTCCCAAGGCTGTGAGTTCAGCAAACATTTTGAGAATACAATTCCCAACATCTTCGCTGCTATGCATCGCTATGGTATGCGCCCTTACACGCTCCAATGCAAGGTCGATTTCAACTTCCCGGGCACGGGCTTCCGCTTTTTGGATATCTTGAAAGCGCTGATAAGCCAGCAAGAATACTTGATGGAAACGCTTGAACAAGTCCAGGATTGAAGCATCCATAGCCTGATAAAGTGTCAAGCCTAAGCCTCCCCGACCAATAGAAAGAAAGCAATGGCTGATCTCATCTGTTTTATCCAATAAAGGGTCAGGGAAATGGTTTTCGGCTTTTCGGTGTTCTCTAAATTCAACCAACTCTTCTCCTGTCAGCCTTCCGGTGAAATGTCCGTCTTTTGAGGCCAGCATCTGTCTTACCATATCCTCTTCCACCGGACTTTTAAGGTATTCTGTCCGCTCTATTGCTACGGTTTCATATTGGGTAAAATACTGATAGCAGAGGTAGATACCTTTCTTTTCATCAATGATTGCTGTTTGAATATTCCTTATCCCGGAAACTCCAAAATCCTTTAACCTATCCGAAATCGCTTCACAGACTTCGAGCATATCTTCGGGTTTTTTCATTCCCATGGCTACCGCACGGACTTTCTCCAATGCCGCTTCAATGGCCAATTCCCGATTTTTGTTTTCCAGTTCTATCGTGCGTCTTTTGATCGCGTCCCTCAGTTCCAGATTTTCTTTGGAAATTTTGTCCAAGGCCATTGTCTCGCCTTCCTGCACCCGCATATCAGGAAAAGAACCGTGCTGCTGTAAGACTTTCCATCCGGAATTGGTCTCATGAAGGAGGGTTGATAGCCTTATTTTGGAATAATAATTCCATTCCGGTTCCCCAAAAATATAGACGTCGCAAACTTCATTTACAAGGTACATCCCGTTCAAAGGCTTCACAGAAATGTTTCGGTTTCTCATTTCCACTTTCCCAAACACCTCGTTCATCTGGTTTTTGTAAAAGGCTATCCCTTCTTCCTTATTGTGACACACTTCATTTTCTGAAGTACCGATCATCTCAAAGCCCTCATCCAAGGTGGATGAAAAAGTTTCCAAATCGCCTTTTGAATAACTGTCCCAATACAGTTCGTATACACGTATTGCTTCAGCTTCCTGCTTTTCTTTTGATTTCATAAAGTTTGGTTATTCCGGTTTTAGCAACGGACCTATTCAAAACAAGAAAGAACCCCCTTGTTTTGAAAATGGGCGGAAATATCAGCGACGAATGTCCTGAATCTAAAGACAGTTTAATGGCCTATTAGGATCCGGCCAAAATATCCTTCAATTCAGCTTTGAGAGAATCAAAATCAATGGGTTTGGTAAAAAATTCCTTTGCTCCGGAATTCATCGCTTTGTCATGGTTTTCACTGTCACCATAGGCAGAAATCATACTTACCTGAATCTCCGGAAATTCTGACTTCACTTTATCAAGCAGTTCGAGTCCGGTCATACCGGGCATGTTGATGTCAGAGAAAATGTACATCACTTCAGGCGGCTTATGACTTCTCAAAAGCTCGAGTGCCTGATTGCCTGAAAATGCAAATTCAAGCTCAAACAATCCTTCACGGACTTCTTTGCGGAGTTTTTGGCGGAACAATATTTCCACATCTCTTTCATCATCTACAATTAAAAATTTCATGGCCATATTCGATTTGATTTTTATATTTTTTTTAGTTTTTAATCAAGATTTTGCCCCGGCATGTTTTGGCATTGTGGTCAGAAATCACTGCATCTGGTTAAGTTTCAATATACAATTTTATCTTAAGAGATTACATTGACTTTCAGAATTTTCTATTACCGGCGGGGAGATATATGAAGTCCTTAGATAAAAGGCTTAAAACATTTCTCACAACAGGAAAATTGTAACACCTCAAATTAAAAAATACAGTCTGAATCCATACCAAATTTGGACGAACAGCTGGTTTTATTGTCCCAAAGTAGCCAAAAATTTTCCCGATAATATTTTTCAAGTGACTCATTAAACATTGAAACAGTTGGGATATTCGGCCGAAATAGAAAAAGGCTTTTGAAAAAAATTCCAAAAGCCCTTCATCAAGTACAAAGCGGTTAAGTTTATTTAAAGGTTATTTGGCAGGTGGCTTCAACTCATAACCCTGTGATTCCATAATATTCCACATGTCATACCAATAGCGCAAAAATACAATCTTACCATTCTCTACCCTTCCGACAGTATGGTAAGGAACAACGATCGTATTTCCGGTTTTTTTGTCCTGAATCGTATTAGTACCCCACGACAAAACCCATTCACCTTCGTTCCAATTGTTGGTGACTTTTACAGGCAGATAAAGCTCTTGAGAAAGCGTGTGTTTGTATTGGTTGGTGCTATTGGTGTAATATTCCCTGTGCTGAGCCACTGTGAGAGAGTCCAAGCCACCTCCCAAGCCATAGATCATCGCACCAGGTGCCAATTGGGCATTCATGGCTGCTACATCCCCGGCCTGAAGTGCTTTGGTATATTTCTGTACCACCTCTAAGGCTTTTTCTGCATTGGGAAATTCTAGGGTCGTAACTGGTCCCTGTGCGTTTGATATCAACGGCATCAGCATCATTAATAATACGAATACCATCGTTGCTTTTAAAATTTTCATAAAAAGGTATTTAGGTTAGGATATAAGAATCACTATTGATTCCTAACTGTAATTACCTGATAATTAATCGATTTAAAAATAAATCAGGGACTAACGTAAGGTTTTATTGTCCCAATGTACGGAATTAGTTTTCGGAGTTGAAAATATCTGATATTATTAAAAATGGTAATTTAACCTATACTTTATTCACTTAATAATCTTAAAATGCTTTTCCGATTTTGAAACGTGCTCCCGGAGCAACTTTAGAATCAACATTGCTAAAGACGTTGCCGGTATGTGGACCTATATCAAAACTTAGGGACAATTTACTCTTGGTTATTCGGCTGATTCCGATTGGGAGATAACCAAACCATCCTTCAGCTAAAAAGCCTGCCCCAAAGATTAAACCGGTATGGAAATTCACTTTCCCTGAGGTTAAAGATGGAAGATATAATTTTGGCCCAATTGAAACTCCAATCAAGCCAATTGTAAATTCGGCTCCAAAATTCGAAGTGAAAAGGCGTTCATAAGACATTCCCAAAGTAGGGTCTGTAAATCCCAGCTGTAATCCTAGGAGATTTTTCACCTCTGTATCCTGAGATTTTATCCTGGATTTTAATCCAATTTCAGTAGAAATCGAATTTTCGGTATTGTCTATCTGTGCTATGGCGCTATTGGACAAACCAATGATCATCAATAATGGGAATAAAATTTTCATTATTTTTTTTGATTAATATATAAAAATAAAAAAATTTTTTATTAATTTTTTTAAAAATAAATTTTGGAAAAAAAGAAAAAATAAAAATTTTTATAGTTATTATTTTAATTGGCATAAAAATTTTT
>NZ_CDSBKL010000302.1:0-5185 GCF_977115555.1 Aquiflexum sp. | reverse complement strand
CCCTCACTGTCAGCGCTGTCTTTTGGACTTTTGTAATACTGTATCATTGGAAGAGGCCCACGCGTGCCCTGCAGAGCGGTTTGTTACTAACGAACTCCGGAATCGACGAGGTAAAACAAAAGCAAAAAAACTGATGATGGATCTACTAAGTTTGAAGAGCTTTGTGAAGGTAAATATACAATTGTAATTGAAACTGAAAACCATGAAAGAATGGAATTTGCTTATGAAATTGCCTTCAGTCTTTGCAAATGACAATTTTCCCATTGCTGAGTTCCAACTGATCTCCCTTTTAAGGAATTTACCCTTTTTATAATCAGGACTAATGCCATCATCTTCATAATGAAGGTAGGTGGATGCATTCTCTCCTGAATAAACATGGAGACTGAGTATCCCATCATGTGCCTGACCGGTGTAAGAAACTTCAGATTGGAAAGCCAAAATAGAACCCGCCTTTACATAAACAGGAAGGTAATTCAATGGACAGTCCTGATAGATGGTTTGTTTTCCTATATGTTTTTGATTGTCAAATAAATAGTACCATTCACCTTCAGGAAGATATACTTTAGTAATCTCTTTATAACTTTCTATAGGTGCAATCAAAAGACTGTCACAAAAAAGGTATTGGTTTTCAAATGCGATTTCGTAAACGTACTTATCATGGGAATAATCTACAGCAAGACTTTTTGAAATGGGAAGGCCCGTTTGGGTACTTTTAAAGAAACTGCTATAGATGGTTGGAAGCATTCTATACCTTAACTTCATGTAGTTTCTAGAGATTTCCTCTACCTCTTCCCCAAAAGCCCAAGGTTCGGCATCGCTGCTATTGATCATGGAATGGGCCCTAAACAACGGAGCAAAAGTGGCTATGCTCATCCATCTTGCAAACAGAGATTTGGTGGATTCGCCGGCAAAACCTCCGACATCATATCCGGAAAATGCCACCCCACTCAGGCCAAGGCTATTCACCAACCTGATGCCTGCCATCATGTGTTCTTCGCTGGCGACGTTGTCACCGGTCCATGCTGCAGCCACCCGTTGAATACCTGAAAATCCGGATCTTGTCAATACAAAAGGTCTTTCGTCTGGTCTTTGTAATTCACATCCTTCTTTGGCACTTCTTGCCATCTGGAATCCGTAAACATTCCTTGCTTTTCTATGGCTGACATTTTCTCCTTCGTAAGAGAAATTGATCAGGTTGGGAGTGAACTGACCCCAAGAAGCAGGTTCATTCATGTCCGTCCAATACCCATCGACTCCTGCTTCTTCGTAGAATGCCATTTTTTCGGCCCACCATTGGCGGGTTTCCGGTTTGGTGAAATCAGGAAATGCGCACCAACCCGGCCAAACCTGTCCTTCATAAATTTCATTATCAGGAAATTTGACGAAAAGATCTTTTTCTTTTCCCTCATCAAAGGGAAGATAGCCTTTATCGGTTTTAATTCCTGGATCCATGATAACCACAACTTTAAACCCTTTTTCTTTTAAAGCTTTGATCATGGATTTAGGGTCAGGAAATTTTTCACCGTCAAAAGTGAAGACTTTGTATTTTTCCATATGATGGATGTCAAGGTAAATGACATCTGCTGGCATGTCCTTGTCTCGGAATGTTTTGGCTAATGTCAAAACCTCAGAATCAGGATAATAGGAATAGCGGCATTGCTGAAATCCCAAAGACCACAATGGAGGCATTTCCATTTTGCCGGTCAATTCGGTATAAGAACTGATTATTTTGGCAACACTATCATCGTGAAAAAAATAATAATCCATATCCCCGTCATCCGCAGAATAATAGATAAAGCGGTTGTTGGATGCCCCAAAATTGAAAACAGACTTATGGGTGTTGTCAAAAAAGATCCCATAAGCCAAGCCACTGTGCAAACCGATATAAAATGGAATACTCATATATAAAGGATCATCACCGACGCCGTAAGCGAAATAATCAGTATTCCAATTGGTATAGGCACGATCGGCCCTGTCAAGGTGCCCGGTTTTTTCTCCCAAGCCGATGAATCTTTCCTTTGGCTGAACCTTTTTATAGTTACTCACTTCAGTCCCCAACCATGATATTGCAAATGCGGGGTCGTCCTGATTGATGATTTCACCACTTGGCGTGAGAAAGGTCAAGTAAAAAGGATTTAGGTTAATGGAAAGGTATATTTTTGAAGTTTTGATCCAAATTTTTCCATTTTCCTCCGAAATATTGAAATCGATTTCGAACGGAGCTGAAATTACACTGTAAGGATTTGCTGAATATTTTGATTCTCTGCTGACCTGAACTCTTACCGTGTCTTCTTTATACACGGTGATTTCAAAATTTGCTTCAGTGGTATTTCCATATATCCCATTTGGCTTCTGATACCAGGACAAAACGTCCCCAATGGCCAGATTTTGAGATGAATTTAATTGCTTTGTGGCTTGAGGCATTTTATTTATTAGTGCTTGTTAGAAGTAATGGCCTGATATTTTTATTTCAATGAATTGAAGTCGGGGCTCTAATTTATGATATTAAGTGAAAGTTTAAAATTCTTTGGAAATTCATGAGGCTCCAAAAAATCAGGCAAGATTGTACAAAAAGCCATTTTTTGAATTTAAGGGCATGTTCAAACGATTGCACAAAAAAATATCCGAGATTAAAAAAATCAGACTTTTACAGAAGATTTTCTGACCAAAAGTTCTGTATCCAGGACTATATTTTGTGAGAAAGATTCCATACTAGTCTTCTTGTTAATAAGGTCTAGCAACAACTTTGTGGCTGTTTCGCCAATTTGGAACCCCGGTTGTGATACTGTAGAAAGAGGCGGGTCTATCATAGAGGAAAACTGCCAATTTGAAAACCCGACAACTCCGACATCTTCAGGTATTTTCAAGCCTAGTGCTTTCAAAGCCATCATTGCCCCGGCAGCCACGATATCATGATGGGCAAAAATCGCATCAGGCCTGTTGTCTTTGTTTTTAAATAATTCAGTGGTGATCAAAAAGCTTTCCTTTTCAGTACCATAAGGACATTCCAATATCCAGTCTGGATTTGCTTGGATACCAGAGTCTTTCAATGCATCCAAATATCCTCCTTTTCTTTGCTTGCTGATCGCAAGGTTATCCGGTCCAGAAAGGTGCACAATTTTCTTAAACCCTTGGTCGATGAGGTGTTTTACAGCGTTATAAGCTCCCTGATAGTCATTGACGGTAACATTGATGGTGTTTTCCAGATCAGGTATTCTGTCAAAAAAAACAATGGGAAATTCCAGATCTATCAATTTTTGGAAATGGTCAAAATTTGTTGTTTCCCTTGAAAAACTAACCAAAACACCATCGATCTGGTTGGAGAGCATTGTTTCGACACTGCTTTTTTCTCGGCTGAATTTTTCATTGGTCTGACACAGGATCACATTGTATCCGTTAGCATATGCCACCCCTTCAACACCGCTGATAACAGTGGAAAAGAAAAAATGCACTACCTCAGGAATAATTACCCCAATGGTAAATGATTTGCTTTTTCTTAAGCTTAAAGCAACTGCATTGGGGCGGTAATTAAGCCGGTCTGCCAGTTCTTTTACCTTCCTTTTGGTTTCATCACTGATTCCGGGATAATCCTTTAAGGCTCTAGAAACTGTCGATGTAGATACATTTAGTTCTTTAGCAATATCTTTTATGGTAGCTTGACCGAGTTTCATAAAAATTAGATTTTTCTAAGAATTTAAATATATAAGTTTTTGGGAGATTTAATGCCTTTGGATAGCGTAATTTTTTTTGATTTTGATTTTAAAAAAAAATGGTTTTTGAGCTATTCGCGAATTGCAAAAAAATGTGCAATCGTTTGCGGTTACGTTTGCACAAAAAATTCCAAAAAAAATCATTACACAATGCTTGTTTGGACATTTTTCATTCCGTAATATTTCATAGTTGTATTGTGGAGACAGTATTCTAATGTGAAATTGAGACGGTCTACAATATGATTTTAATATTATAAAATTGAATTTAATTAATTAAAGTTTGAAACAATAAATACCAAAAAACAAATTCGTATGAGAGTATTATCAAAATTATTCTGGGTTGCTTTTATGCTCCCTTTTATCATTTGGTCCTGTGGTCCTGTAGACGAACCAAGAATTATTCCACAAACAGCATCGACCTTAACAAGTCCTTCTGCAGGTACTGCGATAGTATTGTTGCAGGATGAAAAGGAGGACACTATTTTCTTTCAAGCTTCCATCCCTGATTTTGGCGTTAGTGGTAATTACACTTATAGCTTAGAAATGGCAAAAGGTGGAACCAACTTTGCAACTGCAGTTGCCCTTGGAAGCTCAACTACCCCAACCATAAAAGTTGCAGTAGGAGATTTGAATGCTAAGATTGTTGCAGCAGGTGTTGAAGCCGATGTAGCTTCAAATATTGATTTTAGAATTAAAACAACTATTGACAGAAGTTTAATGCCACTAGTAGGAAATGCTACTACATTGTCAATAACACCTTACACGGATGTAATTGTTTTACCTTCTTTGAGAGTGCCCGGTGATTATCAAGGTTGGAGTCCACCAAATGACAACACCATTATTTATTCTGCAAATTCCGACAATGTATATGAAGGATTTGTTCATATCTTATCAGGTTCAGGCGAATTTAAACTAATCACAGGTCCTGAATGGGATGTTTATGATGATTATGGTACAGGTGCCACAGCAAATAGTCTCGCTAAAAAAGGTGGTAACATCAAAATCCCTGGTGCATTTGGAACCCATAGGATTAAAGCTAACCTAAACACGTTAACTTATGAACTTGAAAGAATCGGTGTTTGGGGGATTATTGGAAGTGCAACTGCAGGTGGATGGGACAATGAAACTCCTATGACTTTTAATGCCGCTCAAAACATCCTTACAATCACAGCAGATCTAAAAGCAGGTGAAATGAAATTCAGAACCCATACTTGGGATAGTAATTACGGTTTGGGTAGTGCAGATGGTATTGCAGGTGCAGGTGGTGACAACATTCCTGTTGCAGCTGATGGAAACTATACGATTACTTTGGACTTCAAAACTCCTGGAGAAGTAAGATATTCAATAGTTAAAAACTAAGCTTAAAATTTCACAAATTATTGTGAAATTCAATTAAAATTAAGAACCGGTGATCGCATTTATTTGCATCACCGGTTTTATACTTTCAAGTAAAACAATCTTCCCATGAGATTACC
>NZ_CDSBKL010000301.1:0-5201 GCF_977115555.1 Aquiflexum sp. | reverse complement strand
TTTTTTGGATTTTTTACCCAATAAAAATACATATTTTAAGTTCTGAACAAAATGATTTTTGGTCAATTTAAAGGATTCTTCCTTTGTATGGAATATTTCCCTGATTCATGATTTTCTGGGGCAATTTGTAAATAAGGAGTCAATTCATTCTGTCAATAATTTGTATATTTGCACAAATGGCTCGGGTCGCCGACATGTTCCGACTTCACAATTATAAAACAATCCCGAGTGAAGCCCTTTCCAAAAACAGGCCTCATCCTTTTTAAAATAAAGGACCTCGTATCTCCGGATGCAGGATAACAGTGGAAGTTTGCGGATCTCGAGGCAGCTCAAATCCTGTCAGTAAAGAGGTTTGGTAACACTCTAAGGCCTGAGCCCTTTTATTTTTTCAATTACTTTTTTCTGGTTCTCTTTTGCTATTCCCAAGGCAAATATTCCAAGGATATACATCAAAGTAATGCTTGTAGACCTGATGATTAGATCCAGGATTCCTGATTCGTTCCCCCCAAAAAGGTAATCTTGAGCAAAGTATATGGCCACGCCCAAAAGGATTATTTTCAAGACATCCCATGAAAAGGGCTCAAAGGAAAGCTGAACTTTTATATAGACATATTTGATGAAATTATACAGGAACATTGACAAGAAGGAAGCAAATGCCGCTCCCTCAATTCCATATGATGGAATGAGTAATAAATTGAGCACCACCACTGCGATACTCATGATTACTGTCGCAGTAATGTTGAAAATGTAGTATTTGGAGAATACGATGATCTCCCCATTTATTGAAAAAACAACATCACACATTTTGCCAAACCCGATCCAAAGGACAACCCATTTTCCTGTCTCATAGATGGTGTTGTTGGGTACAAAATGATAAAGGTTATTGACATTGGACCAAATCCCAAGAAAAAGTAAAATACAAATCAGCGTCTGATTTACGGCTATGTCTTTATATAGTTTGTTGATTTTCGAAAATTCCTGTTTGGAAAAATATTCAGCAACTACAGGCATACTGACCTGAGATATCGCCCGGCGTGGCATTTCCATGACAATGGCAATAGAAAATGCAATGTTATAGATGGCGTTGGCTTCCAATCCTATCATGGAACTCACCATCAGACTGTCTATTTTCATAATCAAAATAGCCCCTGCCGTTCCCAACAAGGTGATGAAGCTGTAATTCAGAAACTCTGTTTTGAATCCTTTCCTTTTAAAATCGAAATCCAAATCTATCCTGAAGATCCCGATGCGGAACATGTACACGATCAAACTGCCAAGCACTATCAAATAATTGAGAGATAATCCCCAAACCATTTGGTCAAAATCTATCCATCCTATCAAATAAACGGAAACAAGAACGGTAGAAAGCAGTCTTAACAAAACTTCCCTTAGCAAGGTCGGGATTGCAATTTTCATGTAAGACCTGCTGAAGGCATCCAAAACAGTGTTGACCACTGCAAAAAGGGTGATCAGGAGTACCACTGCAAGGAAATCAATGACTTGAGGAGAATTAATGGCAAAGGCCGAAATCACCTGGTTTTTGAATATAAAAAACAATAGGGAAATGGTGATAAAACCTAGTAGCGTTATCAACACACTATATGTAAGAAAGGAGGCCTGCTTTGTTTTGAGTTGGGGAAAAAACCTTGTAATGGCATTGCCCAGTCCTAATTGGGCAAAAGGTACCAAAAGCATGGCCATATCCTGCACCGTTCTGAAAATACCGATCTGCTCAGGGGCCAAGGTGTATGGAAAAAGCCAAAGCACATTGAAATACCCTATGGCTACTCCCAAATAATGGGAGAGGGTAGTGAGGAGACTTTGTCGGGCAAATTTTTCCAATTGAAGAATCAGTTAAATAATTCCAATAACTCTTTTTTCCTTTTCGAATAGGGGAACTCCTTAAGTATTCTCGATCTTGATTTTATCCGAGATTTATCAAAATCTTTCCCCAATGCTTCCATTATTATCCTAATCAATATATCGGATTTTTTCCTTTCTAAAATAAACCCCGAATCGTCAATGATCAAAGGGATGTCTCCAACTGCTGACCCAATTGGTACACAGCCGCAAAGCATGGCTTCGGCCAAGGCATTGGGAAAACCTTCTGAGGTTGATAATTGCAAGTAGAACTGATGGTTGTTGTACAATTTCCTCAATCCAATTTTGTCCTGTTCTCCGGTGACTACAATGTTTTTGGCCTCAGTTTTATATTCTGTATCCCCAACCAAAGTAAATGTAGCCTCAGGAAATCTATCTGCAATGATCTCTATCAAATCGATTCCTTTAATCCTTGCCCTAACCGGATTTGAGATTCCTTTCGCTACTGTGATGAAAGTCATTGCTGTTCTTGCTTTACCAAAGTCGATCCAAAAATCTGTATCAAAACCGTTGTGAATGGTTTGAATTGGCGTTTTCAAATCAGGAATGAGATTTTTCAAACCCTGTTTGGCAGAAATCAACGGATCGTACTTATACTCAGATTGGATAAGTGAGTCACCGACAGGAAGGATTTTTGTGCAGTTTTTAAAACTGTAAACAGTTGCCATTTTTAGCCATTTCTTTCTAAAATTCCCATAATTGATCTCGGGCATATTGATAGCATCAGTACCTCCACATTGGATAAAAACCTTTTTCTTGAAAATTTTCCCGAAAAAGGTCGGCAAAACGGAATGATAACCTCCAAAAAAACACAGATAGTGAGAAGTCTTTGGTAATAAAATCAACAACTGAAAAAACTGGAGGATAAAATAAAAGGGAAGCGCAAAAGGATTTTGGGTGAATTCAAGTGTTTTGATGGAAAACTTGGCCTGGATCATTTCAACATCTCTATCTGTAAATGCAGTCTGTACAGGATAGGTGTAGATAATCATAGATAGTCTTGAGTGAAATCTGAATTGTTGAGAATTGGCTACAGAAAGATACTGTTTTTGATCTTAAGAAAAGTTCTTTCTATAAAAACAGGCCATTTTCCCCTCAGTGTACTTTTGGTAATCGTGTTGTTTCTTCTGAAAACAAAATATTGATAATCCTTTTCTTCGAAAAACACAGGATATGTTTCCATTTTGTCAAGGTAGTAGCCATTGGTTTTTAAAACACCTACCAAAGTTGCTGTGTCAAGTGGCTGATCGATGATCTGAAGTTTTTGAGGCTCGTTGCTGATGTTGTATTGCAAAAATCTTGGAGCAGGTATGTGGATGAATACCACTGAATTTTCATGGGAATGGGCATCAATTCTTGCAAACAGATTGGGATGCTGCTCAACAGGAATGTGTTCAAGTACGTCAGGGAAAACAAAATAATCGAAAGTCTGACCTGATTTTGTAAAATCACTCATGTCAGACACTTCGAAATCAAGATTTGAATATTGCTTCCAAAGGATTTTCGCTTTTTCCACGCTTTTTTCACTGATGTCAACCGCGAGAACTTTTCCCTTTGGAGTTTTCTTTGCTATCAATTGACTGACTGTTCCGATTCCGCAACCAACTTCCAATACTTTGTGGGTGGATTTTAAACCTGATCGCACGAGTTTATCAATGATGGATATGTGACGGGAATTGATGCCGGTCTTTTCCTGTTTGACTACATATTCATCATAAAATTCCTTTACTTCTTCCTTTTTGCTCATGGTTTAAGAAAAGGTTTAACTGATAAAAACATTCCCGCGATCAAAGTCAAAAGGATAATGTATTGAAATATAACCGTCACATTCTTGGTCTTGTAATAGCTGTCGGGTTCAAATTTCATTTCGACCTCAGATTTTCCTTGGGGAACGCTGATTCCTCTCAGCAAATAATTTGCCCGAATGATGTCGGTTTCTTGTCCATTGACCATTGCTTTCCATCCTTTTGGGTAAAAAATCTCGGAAAAAACAACCAAACCGCCTTCGACTGCATCGACGGAATATTTCAATTCATTTGGTTTTTGCGAAGTTAAAATTACTGTACCTGAACCTGAATTTACTTTGCCAAATTCGGAGGTATTTACCGTTGCTTCAGCTTTGGTGTCCATTTGGGAAATGGCTTTGATTTCTTCTTCATTGTCAGTGACATTTTTGATTGTTGCAGGAAACCAAGCAGGGCCATTTGCCTCAGGATTGGTAAATGCAGCATTTTCAGCTTGACCTGCCACGACATATTTGGTATTGAGCATGTTCAAAGCTTTCAAACCCTGCCAATCAAAGTTACCTTCTTGTGCTTTTTGGATGAAAGTTTGTATTTCAGTTCCCAAAACATTTTCAGTCAATTCCTGATAACGCTTCATTTTTGCCCCATGATAGCCGCCGATGCTGTTAAAGAAATAGCTTGTCCTGGCGTCATTGAAAGGGTTTTCGAGGCTGATCACCCTAAAGTAACCTGGATCCTGGAGGATTTTATTGTCAGCAGGTGTTTTTGCAAAGAACTGTGCAGAAGGACTTTCCTGGAAAGATTCCTCATTCAGGTATCTTTTATTGATAGTCCAGAGGTCAATCACAATCAAAAGAGCAATACTTAATCCGGCGATTTGCGTGGAAATTTTGTTTTTCAAACTTGCCCAAATCAAACCTGCAGCAAGGATAATAAACAGGAAGCTTTTGAATGCACTGCTTTGCAACATGGATTTTCTGTCTTGTTGGATTGCATCCACGAGCCAATCAGGTAGGTTTGCATCTACGGGAGCTCTGAAGCCAAACATTCCGGCAAAAACTATCAATACCAAAGCCAATCCCGCAGTACTTCCTAAAGCAACAGAAAGATTTTTGACCAAGGATTTGTTGTCCTGACTTCTGAATAGGTATTCCAATCCCAAGCTTCCCAATACCGGAATTGCAAAAAGTGTCATGGAAAGGGCCATCGTTACGGCTCTAAACTTGTTGTATCCTGGAAGAAAATCAAAAATCAGATCATTGAACCATGCTAGATTTTTTCCAAATGCAAGCAGAAGAGAGATTACCGTAATAGTGAGGAAAACATATTTATAAGTCTTAGGGGCATAGATTAAGCCTAAAACGAACAAAAACATCATGATAGCAGCACCATAAATCGGACCGCCAGTTCCGGGTTGATCACCCCAATAAGTGGGAGCTTTTTGGATAAATCCATTGGCTTGGGCACTTTCTACGCCATTGCTCCGTAATGCTTGTTCTGAGTTTGAATCTTTGGGAAGGGCTTCTCCACTTCCTCCTCCGTAGATAAATGGAACCAAGAGAGTCAAGGATTCCA
>NZ_CDSBKL010000300.1:0-5217 GCF_977115555.1 Aquiflexum sp. | reverse complement strand
GAGAAAATGACGAGGAAATGAGGGAGGCAGTCTGCCGTGATATGGAGTTTTTTGGGATCCATCTTGACAAGGAAAAAAACAGCAAAAGGAATGCTGACATCTGTGAAATCAACATTACAGAAGCAAAAGTTAAAATTCTTGTAGTCCCCACCAATGAAGAATTGGAGATCGGAAAACAGACTTTTGAGTTGGTTAATTATTAAAGGTTAATAGTGATTTGTTATTGAGTCATTTTTTATTATTAATTCATTAAAAGTTAGAAGTAAAAAGTGATAAGCAAACTCAGTTGATGATTGATAGAAGGAAAAGTATTTAGGCAAAACAAATGAATGGTGATTGTAATATCAAATTATGATTTTTATGGAAATGAGCAATGCAGACAGGTTTTTGGAGGCCTTCAATGCTATCGAAAATTTTCTGAGAAGAAATTTAGAGGCTAGGAATTTTGTGAGTTACTTTAACTTGATAGACGACATGAGTGAGACCAACCTCATAGTTCGTCAATATAGGGATCAGCTAAGACTTTTTGGGAACCTTCGGAATGCCATTATACATTCTGAGAGAAGAAACAGCAAACCTGTAGCAGACCCAAGAGAGGATGTTGTGTTGGAAATTGAAAAAATATCGGCCATACTGATGAACCCTCCCTTGGTTTCAAAATATTTTTTAACTTCGGTTTATGCTGTTTCACCTGAGGATAGTCTGGTTACGGTTTTGCAAACTCTCGTTGAAAGAGATTTTTGTCAGGCTCCTATCATTGAAGATGGCTATATTTTAGGTTTGATCAATTTTGAAGCGATTTCAAGATGGATGGCTGTGTTGACTAAAACCGAAGAGCCTTTAAAACTCTTTAAGGACTCTTATGTCAAAGACCTCATTTCCAAAACGCTCAAACTTAAAAATTACCGGATTATCAAGAAGGAAACAGATTTTGTAACAGCTAGGGAATATTTTGTTGAAAGTCTTGGCAACCCCCATCCTGCCGAAGCCTTACTGATTACAGAAAATGGCAGAAGAGATGAACCGGTCATTGGCATCATTACCATCAGCGAGGATTTGGAGAAAATCATCGAAATATTAAGGAGGTGAGGAATTAAGATTGAGTTAATGGTTATTGGATTTTAGATTTTCTAAAAGAAAGGATTGGCCTTGAAATGAAAATAATTATTCAGAAAATCAGTAGTTTATAGAATATTGGAGGTTTTTTAGAATGGCGCAATTTGCAAATTCAAAGTTAAGGCATACATTTGCAATCCGTAAACGACCTATCCGTTTTTGAATCAACTTAGAGGAGTGGCAGAGTGGTCGATCGCGGCGGTCTTGAAAACCGTTGTACCGTGAGGTACCGGGGGTTCGAATCCCTCCTCCTCTGCACCTTAAAGCCTGGCTAACGCCGGGCTTTTTGCGTTTGAGTCCTCGGGAGCTTCCCTGCAACCTGGCCCTTCGCTAAAACAGTCCACCGCACTGTTTCTTCACGCTCAGTCCTCTCCTCCTCTGCAACTTAAAGCCTGGCTAACGCCTGGCTTTTTGCTTTTGAGGACTTCGTAAGTCAATTGATTTACCTTTTGATCTACAAAGGGTCAAAGATTCACCGATTGACCTTGGTCTACACAACCTCCTCAAATTTGGGGATAGAATATTATTTGTAGATTTGACGCATTCTCAAAAAGATAACGAAAATGAAACCAAGGATTTTATCAGCATTTTTATTTTTCATTTCTTTGATTACACTTTCTCAAACTGACAAGTTCCACAGTTCATTTAAGGAGGATTTTTCAGATTCTACTTCTCTCCACTTTAGGTATGGCTCCACAGGAAACAAATCGGAATTCAAATACAAACTTGGGGTGGATTCTCCTACCGAGCCCGGCACCAAAATCCTTTCCTTTAAAATCGATCCAAAAGATAGTGCCGGTGCAGGCCGCGGACCGGAAATCATCTCCAAAGAGTTCACCCATTTTGGCACCTACTCCGCCCGCCTGAAAGTTCCAGCCGCAAAGTCCATTCAGCCCAATGTTGGTGCGGTAGTCGGTTATTTCACCTACCATGTTGACAGTGCCCCAGGTTTGAGCGAGATTGACTTTGAGTGGCTGCTTGGCGATCCCACCGTCATATATGTTGGCACATGGACCGGACATGGAGGAGCTCTGAGGAGAGTTGGCAGAATAATCAATCTAGCCAAAGGAATCGTATATGAAACTATTTATAGAGAAACTGACACAGGCTTTAGGACGCCTTTATCCGGTATCCAAAATCAGCCGGAAACCATTGCAGCCATTGAGGAATATGATGCCTCAACCCAATTTTACACTTATGGATTTGATTGGTATGAAGACCGCATCCGATGGTGGATGCTTCATCCCATCAGTGGTGAAAAGATTGTGTTATGGGATTACCAGGGTACGACCATCGGAATACCCCAACATCGCACACTTTATAGGATGAATTTTTGGCATACAAAGAATTGGGCTGTGGAGACGAATCCTAATTCCCTTGAAAAGCCGATTCAGCCTTATGAATTGGAGGTGGATTGGATGTCATATATACCATTCAAAAGTGGATCAAAATAAATCCTTTCTTAAATGGCAAGTAACTATTGAAGGTTAGATACCATAACTCGCCAATCTCTTAATCCTCAATCCCGAAATTTATTTGTAATTCTTTTCATTTTGGCTGCTTCGACCAACAACCCCAAAGCGGGTTCAAAATAAATAACCACAAGCAAGGTGCTACTCTGATTT
Source organism: Aquiflexum sp. (assembly GCF_977115555.1). Lineage (NCBI taxonomy): Bacteria > Pseudomonadati > Bacteroidota > Cytophagia > Cytophagales > Cyclobacteriaceae > Aquiflexum > Aquiflexum sp. Next base: position 2,476 of record NZ_CDSBKL010000300.1, on the reverse strand, counting down.
TAATACTCTGACCAATTCCCTTGCATCTCCGCACCGGGTTGTAAAAATGTGGTGTAATTGCTTTTTGGGAGCAAAAATACAAAGTTTAGAATTTGGTCATCACCAAAAACAGGGAAGGCTGAAATTTCAATCCATTTTGAATTTCTCCTTAAATCCTGCCTGCTACATTCCATCACCATAATGATTTTTTTTTTAGTATTATCGTATTCGAATTTTCTATCCTAATAAAAATATGATAAAGTCTAAACCCATGATTCCGGTTGTTGTATCCCTCTTTTTATTTATCATCGGCTGCAACCAAAAATCAAACCCTGACAAATTACCCCGGATCGGCATAGCAGGTATTGCCATTGAATCAAGTACTTTTTCCCCTGCCGTCAGTGAAATGGAAGCTTTTAGGGTAAGCCGTGGTGCTGAGATTTTCAATTTATACCCATTTTTCTCCACTGATTCTACCAACAGGAAGCGCGCCAATTGGCTTCCGGCACTATATGCAAGGGCTATTCCCGGAGGCGCGGTCACCCGGGAAACGTATGAATCATTGGTCACAGAAATGTTGGATTCCCTTCGAAAAAATTTGCCTTATGACGGTTTGTTTTTTGATATTCATGGCGCCATGAGTGTGGTTGGACTGGATGATCCTGAAGGCGATATGATTATGAGGATCAGGGAAGTTATCGGTGCCGAAACAGTGATTTCTACTTCCATGGACCTGCACGGGAGTGTTTCTCCAAGATTGGCAAAGCATACAGATCTGATTACTTGCTACCGATTGGCTCCACATGAGGATGCCATGGAATCCAAAAAAAGAACAGTGGACAATCTCTTGTATCGATTGGAAAAAGGATTGGGCAAACCTGCATTTAAAGCATGGGTTGCTGTTCCAATCTTGTTGCCGGGTGAAAAAACAAGTACCAGAATAGATCCTGCAAAGAGTTTATATGCCAAAGTAGCCCCTGCAGCGGCTCAGGAAGGAGTGACAGATGCAGGCATCTGGATTGGCTACGCTTGGGCAGATGAACCTAGAAATCAGGCTTATGTCATGGCCACCGGAGATAACGGTGAATTGGTAAAGAAAACCGCTGCTGACCTTGCCAAAAGTTTTTGGGACGTCAGGCATGAATTTGACTTTATTGCCCCAACAGCTACTTTAAAAGAAAGTTTGGATAGAGCGATTTCGAGTGACAAACGTCCTTTTATCATCAGCGATATGGGGGATAATCCCACTGCAGGAGGTGCAGGTGACGTCACCTGGACATTGCATGAAATCCTAAAGAGACCGGAATTCAAATCGGAAAACGGGCCTTCCCTCATTTATGCTTCTATTCCCGGACCGGAGTTTGTTGAAAAAGCGGTTGCAGCAGGCGTAGGTGGGAAGGTGGAAGGATATGCCGGTGCAGCGGTGGATGCTCGGTATTCACCGCCGATTTTGTTATCCGGAATGGTAACTTCCATCGTAGAAGGAGATCAGAACGCGATAACTGAAGTGGTGGTCAAAGTAGGCAATGTCTCAGTGATAGTAACAAAAAAACGGAAACCATATCATTTGGAGGCTGATTTCACAAGGTTGGGATTGAATCCTCGACAAACAGATATAGTTGTGGTAAAAATCGGCTATCTGGTTCCCGAACTCTATGACATGCGTGCAGATTGGATCATGGCACTCACACCGGGTGGTGTGGATCAGGATTTGGAAAGAATGGAATTTAAGCGGATCAACAGGCCGATGTTCCCCTTTGACAGAAACATGGAAGATCCTGACCTTATTCCGAAACTGATACCTTTATCCAATGAAAAGTAATCCCAATATCAGAAATCTTCTAAAGGTAAAGCAAAAAAAACAGGGATTTCTGAAGCTTTGAGCTTCGGAAATCCCTATACCAGAATGCTACCATTTAACCTTTAACTCAAAAATAAATGAACCTATAAGGATCATTACCAAAAAACCAAAATCCTGTACTGATACTAAAATTCAATTTTTTTCAATCTTTTCATTCTCAAGAAAGAACAGCTTTAGACTGATACTTTTTTGTTTTTCAAGCTGTATGACCTCCAAAAATACCAAACAAAACCAAGTTGGGGGGCAATCAGCAAAATTGCATTTGGAACAATGGCGGAAACGGAGTTCCCGATTTCAATACCTACCATATCATAGAATGTCAGGATTGACAATACGGCAAACAGTGCATAGATATTTGCTTTGATAAATTTTGTTCTGTTTTTCATAACAATTTGGGTGGATGATTAAACAATAATTTTGACATAAATGCGAAAAGAAACTATTGTTCATTGGGTGATCAAGTCTCTATTTCAACTCTAATATGGGGCAAAAAAATCTAAATACAAACTCCCAGAAAGAAGCAAATTTCCAATAAATAGCCCTGAAAATGAACAGATTACCAAAGTAGAGATTACATAAACTGATTATTGCAAATCAATCTTAAGAATTTGCATTTCACGTTTTTTTGATTGCTTT
>NZ_CDSBKL010000299.1:0-5227 GCF_977115555.1 Aquiflexum sp. | reverse complement strand
GGTGCAGGATCACCATACTGTATCTTATCAGGATTAGCTGATGTTTTTGCTGTAAGGATAGCAGGAGTAATAGTGAGGTCCGCCGGCAGATAGGAAACGTTAAAATTCCTTGACTCAAAGGTTCCGGGAATAATAATATGTTGCCCAACATCTGTACCTGTGACCATATTGATAGAGAAGAATTCAAGGTTGAAATCATCATCGTTCTCATCGATTTCCTCACCGAAATCATAATATTTTCCGATTTCAACATTTTCGCCTTCTTCTGCTAATTCAAGGTCTTTTTCACCAAAAATCACCAAGCTATTATCCTCCAAACCGCCTTCTTCACCATCAGTGCTATTGATTATTGTCCTTGAATTGATGATGGTTCTTCCATTGAGCATCGTACGGGCATTGATAATTGTTCGCCCATTGATAATTGTGCGTCCATTGACAATAGTACGGGCATTGACCATAGTACGGGCATTAATCATTGTTCTGCCATTGATGTTTACAGGTTTAAGTTCCTGGCTTTCCTGATCTTCAAGGTATTCTAGGAATGAAGCTGCAGGGACATCATATGCGGAATTGATTATTGTTCTACCATTAAGGATTGTACGTCCATTGATAATGGTTCGTCCATTGACCATGGTACGAGAACTTACCATGAAGCTTTTGTTGATAAAGCTCGCTTTGTTGAGGATTGTCCTGCCATTGAAAATACCTAATGGCAGGCTGTTGTCTTCTGGTTGTTGGGCCAATTCAAGGTCCTGCAAATATTGAGCAAGAATGCCATCTTTGAGGCTTTGTACATCAGATATTTTGACTTTACCATCCAATTCAATCAAATCATCAGGAATAATAACCTCAAATTTTATTGCATCGCTTATGGATTCGCCATATTTCAGGGCTGATTCATTAATCAGGTCCAAAGGCTTGATCGTAATAGGCAATGTCTCAACAGTGATAATCCCCGGGCCATAGTTTCCAAATGCATTATTTGTTCCATCATAGAAGAGATTCCCATCCTGCTGTACTACCCCGACATAATTGAAAAAGTCCGAGAAAGCAAAACCGGTTTGAGGATGAGAAGCAGTTATAATATAAGTACCTACTTCTGCCAAATCACCACTGATTGGACTAGTAAGCGTAAGTGGAACCAAAGAGACGTTCTCATTGTCAGGATTTATTGTAAGCCCGACTTCTTCTAAAGTCAATGCACTCTTTACCCAACTATTGTCAACTCTTTCATACACACTTGCCGTTAATGGCTCTAAAACCTGGGCGTACTTCTTGGTTAGGTCATCAGCACGGATGGCAATGGTCTTTTTGACGATATCAAAGAAAAATACCGGGCCGGCAGATCCACCGTCCAGTCCACTATCTGAAATGGCATTATTGACCACGGTGATACCAGGATTTCCTTCAAACTGGGGAATTGTCACCTCAAGATACCCAAATCCTTGATCATCAACTCCATAAGTAGCATTCAACAGTTCTTCTCTCAAATAAACATTTGAGCCTTCATATAGATTAGTCCCGTTTATCCTCAGTTTAAATTCAACTTCACCGGGATTAACACCTTCTTCATAAATTAATTCGATGTTCTCAGGATTTGGTGCAGCAAGTGAAAGTAATGCCCTATCAGCACGGACGAGTCCCGAACCTGATTTTATATCATAGCCTTGTTCATGCATGTCTTGTGCGGTAGTTTTCAATACTCTCCTTATGTCTTCAGGTAAACTGATTCCAACTCCCCCAACCCAATCATTAGGATTGGTTTCTGGATAATACTTCACACGGGCCTGCTTGACCAATGCAGCAATTGCAGCCACATGGGGTGCTGCGGCTGAAGTACCGAAAAAGTTTGGGAAATTATCCCCTTCCAAATCCGGAGCACCAAGGTTGACAGTAGTATTTCCTCCATTTGGACCTGTGAAATCCGGCTTATCGCGAAGTTCTCCATTGGTGGTCGTTCCTCCTCTGGAAGAGAAAGTAGCGACAGTAAATGGTTCCGTTCCGCTTGGTACAAGTGTTTGGTCAAATCCAAAAACAGAGGTATTGGCATAAAGTACCGCACCTACCGTCATGGCTCCTGTTGCATTGGCATGTCCAATAATCGTGGATGCATTTATTTCATGCTGACGGTTCGGGTCAAGTTCACCTCTGAAAACCACATATTTAAACTTAATGCCGGTATTGGAATCAAGGTCTGTGCAGCTTTCGCACTCACGAGCAATCAATAGATTCACAGTGGTTTCTTCCGTTATGGTAAAGGAAAGAATTTCAATTGGGTCACCATTAGTGTTATTCCTGTTAAAGCCAAATAGGGGAACACCGAAGTCTTTCAGATAAATATCCAGATCATATAAGCTTCCTGTTTGGTCAAATGAATAAAGAGGATCTTCCCAATGAAGGGCAATCATATAAACAGCCGGACCATTTTGCCCAGGATAGACTTTAATGGATTGACTAGTATTACCATCAATAAATTGATGTATACGGCCTCCATTTGTCCATTCGCCACTATTCAGCGGTAATTCAATTGACTGATCATCAACGGGATTAAATACCCCTTCAAAAGATTTGCTTCCAAAATTCCCTGCAGAGGTAAAATATGAAACACCGTTTTCCGCAACCTCATTGACAGCCTTTGTCACCTTTCCATCACTAAAGATAGGCTCAGTCATATAGCTAATATCATCGACAATAACATCACTGCCAGCAGCTGCTAAGTCGCGGATTCCTTGTGCAAAATCTCCGGCTGTAACCACTCCTGTTCGGAATGCAAGTTGGGCACCAGGAGCTACATCGTGTATAATCTGAAGCATGGCACGACCTTCATCCGTACCTTTTCCAAATCGGCTTGGAAGATCTCTCAAAAAATAAAGGCTTTCAGGCAAATCGCCGTTGGATATATCTGTAGCTAATGTATTGACACCGGCATCGGTACGTGTGGTATAGCTATCAGAGAGTATACCGATTTTAATCCCGGTTCCGTCAATAGGTTTGTCGCCATCAAAATGAGAATATCCGGCCCTTACAAGGTTGGAACGCATGACACGGTCACCTTGGGTAGTGGTCACACCTTTATTGGGAACAGGAGGGATTGCAGGGCGAACGTAATTGATGACCTCAAAATACTGGTTCAATTCCAACAACCTTTCTATTGGAAAAAATCCTGCGACAATTAATGAATTCGGGTCTTGTTTTAGTTCTTCTTCAGTTGGAGTCACAAAACCTAAACTTTCCAAAATTGCCTTTGCTTCTGCAAATTTATCTTTAAAATAGATGACTTCAAACAGTACCTCGTTTTCGCTGATATAGAAGACTTCATTGTTTTCAACAGTTTGACCTTGTCTGAAAATTTCATTTAAAGCACTTAATTCAGAACCAATGGGTTCATACACTTTTCCTTGGGAACAGATACCAAAGACCTGGCGGTCATTAACCGTAACTGTAAATGATTTAGTGCTGCCACAAGCACCAACTGTTGCAACCTCTATCACATCGCCATTAGTAACGAGTATGGATTCCGGATTTTCTATTGGACTACCGTTTCGTTTGAAGATCATGTCTCCATAACTTATCGTGACAAAATTATTCAAATTCGCAATTGCGGTATTCCCTCCATTCTCAGTACTACAAAGTATAGCATCAACAACGGAAATGGTTGGAGGAGTAGTGAGGATCACTCCTAAGCTACATTGGGTTGGAAAACAAGCCCCTTTATTGTCTATTTCTACTGATACAGTTCCTGAGCTCATCCAATTGACAATAATCGAATTTGTTCCTTGTCCTGAAACAATTTCTCCTTCACCACTTAGTGACCAAATGTATGCAGATGCTCCAGCAGGTACAGCATATGCTGCTGAAGAACCGGCACAAACCTCACTGTCTCCCACTATATTACATTCCGTATCAAAGTCAATAACTTCAGAGGCAGCCTGCACAGAATTGTCCCGACTTCCTACAGATTTTCCATTTAGTGAAACTACCCTTGTATGGTAGGGAGATCCGTTGATACTTGAAGCTGAATTACCTTCACCCCAATCCTGTGCATTAGCAATATGCCCTCCCCAGGCAATAACAACAGTATTGTTAGATCCGGTACTACTTTTTGTGGTAAATGATATTCTTATTCTGGTGACTGCACTGCTAGCTGAATTATTCCCCTGAACAACATATTTTATTTCACCAATTGTACCCCCATAAATGGCGATTTTTCTTTCATCAACAGATAGTTGATTGAAACTGGATGAAGGCTGAGGTATTCCATTAGGTGCCGGTATTGCTCCAAAATTTGGAGTGCCTGAATTAGGAATCACATCCTCACAGATTCTTTCAAAATTAGTGATATAGTCGATAGCACTCTTGTTATTTGCTCGGGTGTCCCATTCAATTTCTACGAAATGGCTTCCACCCCGCAACTTTGAAATGGTCAGACGATATGGTATAGATTGACCTTCAAAGAAATGGCTGTTGCCAGAATTGGAATTTCCGGTCGCCCAGTTTACAGGGTTTACAGGATCTTTGTCAACCCCTCCGTTCTGCCCTTGCTCTAGTTTAACAGTTTGGGAATAAGAAAAATTTGCAGCAAGAAGAAATACTAACATCAGCGTGCTGCAGAGTGCGTAGAGTGTTCGCATTGGAAAGTTTTTTAATGGTAAAAAGGCCTAAATACTTTTTAATGTGAAAGGATTTATAAACAAAATAAATCCTACCGCCTATGTTGGAAAAGATGTTTTTTAAAGTATAAAATGCAAATTTCTTTCCATAAAAGAGGTTTACTAAGTTATTAAATTTTTTCTGTAAAAAATCAAAATCAGAATTTTTGGTGTAAAAGAAAAAATTTTGCCATTGTCCTTTTGGACATGACATTAAACTTTACAATAAAGGATAACATTGCTCACTTTTTTTAGGTCTTCAAAAAGTACAACTTGAAATCCATACCTATGAAATATCCCTTCAAAACTACAAGTAATATAAAAATTATCAGGTCAATTTGACTCAGAAAAATGAGAATATAAGGTTCCAAATTATCAGGTCATTCGATGAAATATTCATCAATAGCTCTTAAAAAAAGTTCGAAAACTTATCCATTCAGCTAAAAAAAAGCATAAGAAATTGCAATCTGGATTATGATTTAATTGGTAGTTCTATAATAAAATCGCTTCCTTCATTTTCTTTACTCTCTACCTTCAGTTCACCTCCATGTGCCTTTATGATATCATAGCTCAGACTC
>NZ_CDSBKL010000298.1:0-5241 GCF_977115555.1 Aquiflexum sp. | reverse complement strand
GATCACGACAAAGTCCACAAAGCAGACAGTGAGGATTTTGATAAGCAAGGCTCCAAAATAAGCAGGTTTACCCGTACCTTGGAAATTGAAGGAGAGATTGATGAAAGTATAAAAGTCAAGCTTCTTGAAATTGCCAACAAATGCCCTGTCCACAGGACACTGCAAGAGGAAATCATTATAGAAACAAGATTCATAAGCTGATATGAAAAGACCTGTTATCCTTCTGGTTTTGATTTTGTTGAGTTTGGCGATCTGGACTTACCAAAACCAAGCTGCCGAAGAAAATATCGGTATTTCTATTCCCATCGCCTACAAGCACAAAGGAGTCTGTTGGGTAGGAAGCAGGAATCCTTTGGAGGGTTGGGAGTTGGATACATTGGGGAGTTTTGGAGTCAGCCATATTTCACAGACACCTTTTGGCTGGCAGGCAGATCCGAATCTGCCCGAAATCCGATGGGAGGAACATTCTGACAGGATGTGGTGGGGAGAATCCCTAAAAGGAATGAATACAACTGCCTCCATTGGAAGGGAAAAAGGAATCGAAAGTATCCTGAAGCCGCACCTTTGGGTTAGGGGAAGTTGGCCCGGGACGATCAGCATGAAGAGCGAGGCTGACTGGAATACCTGGTTTGAGCAATACACTGATTTTATTCTTTATTTTGCCCGGTTTGCAGAGGAAAACCGCATTCCGATTTTGTGTATCGGTACAGAGCTTGAAATGACAAGTCAGCGTGAAAATGATTGGAGAAAGGTGATTGCTGAAGTCAAATCTGTTTATAAAGGGGAATTGGTTTACGCTGCGAATTTCACAGAATACCAACAGATAAAATTTTGGGATGCCTTGGATTATATCGGCATTCAGGCCTATTTTCCCTTGAGCGAAAAACATAATCCTGATCTTGAAGAATTGGTTTCCTCATGGGAAAAAAAGAACAGGGAAATAGAGAAGACGGTCAGGCAATACCTAAAGCCGGTTATTTTTACAGAAATCGGCTATTGTAATACCGAAGATGCAGCCATCCAACCATGGGTTTGGCCTAATGAAAGAAAGGAGATCCCGCTTTCTGAGGAAGTTCAGGCGCTTTGTTATGAGGCATTCTTCCGGACAGCCTGGAAAAAAGACTGGTTGGCGGGCGTTTATTTTTGGAAATGGTATCCACAGGCAAGGCAAAGGGACCCGGATTTTACCCCCCAAAACAAGAAAGCCCAGATGGTGATGAGGAATTATTTCTCAGGAAAAGGACAAAATTCCTGAAGCGGAAATAGCAAAACTGACTACCATGCGGCTAAGAAATCTTGATCAAAAATTCAAAGGACTCTTAAAACAGGGACTTTCTCCAAAGGATCTTGCATTCAGTATTTCAATAGCTTTCCTGATCGGGATTTTTCCCATTTATGGAACTGCCACTTTTATTTTGGCTTTTTTGGCTTTCCGTTTAAGGTTGAATTTGCCAATTATGATTGCAGTCAGTTACATTTTGACACCGGTTCAGATTCTCTTGATCCTTCCTTTTGCTAGAGTTGGGGAATATTTATTTGGATTTGAAAAATTGGGAATGGATCTGGAAAGTCTGCAAAACGCTTATGCTGAAGGAATTTTGGAAGCATTTTCACAATATTCGGGCCGTTTGGTTTTGGCAATCGGGGGTTGGGCTATTATTTCTGCTCCGATGGCAGTATTGGTTTATATACTTTTTTTTCAGGTTTTTAGAGCTATAAGGTCTGCCAGAAAAAAGGATGAAATAAATATGAGTCCGGAATAAAATGAAATTGATTTGAAATTTTTCAACAGACCAACCGACACACAAAAACACACCTTATATGGGTCAGGTGGTTTTGTCTTGGTGTTTTTGGTTTTCGCATTTTGGTTTCCTGAGTTTTTTAGCAAAAAGCTCAGTCTGTTGACCGCTCAAGTGCTGAATGTTTTTGGGATTCCTTACTTGATTTTGGGTTTGGGGGCAGTGGGTTTGTTATTGGTTTTGGCATTTTCCCCATTTGGAAATAGAAAACTTGGAAAGGAAAAACCTGAGTATTCCTGGCTTTCATGGATAGCCATGCTCTATAGCACCGGAATGGGAGGAGGATTGTTGCTAAGGGCGGTTCAGGAACCGGTCTTTTACTATTCCAATCCCCCAAGATCCTCTCCGCTTTCGGCAGGGGAGTTTGCGTTGGAATACACCTTTTTCCATTGGGGATTTACTCCTTGGGCATTTTATGGTTTGTTTGGTTTGGTGATCGGATATAACCTTTATGATAGGAATGGCACGATTCTGAGTTCCTCTATTTTGGATAAAAAATATCAAAAAACCGTTTGGACTACCATGATAGATGTTCTCACGATCGTCTGTACCGTCATCGGCATAGTGGCAGGTGTAGGTTTGGGTAGTAGGCAATTGTTGGATGCCCTTTCTTTTTGGACAGGTATGGAGAGTTTTTCTTCTGGAGATACTGTTTTTCTGGTTGTTTTGGTTTGCACTATTTCTACGTTCTCCGCTTTCTTGGGAGTAAACAAAGGCATCAAAATCATATCCAATCTTAATATCGGATTGGCATCTCTCCTCCTGGTTTTCACTTGGGTAGTCGGGAGTGAATGGATGGTTTTTGAAATGTTTTTCAAAGCTTTGGGTACATACCTCTTGGATTTTATTCCCATGAGTCTCAATATAGGGGATCAAAAAGTTTCACATTCATTTCTTACGGATTGGACTTTCTTTTATTGGGCATTTTGGTTGGCTTGGACCCCCTTTACGGGAGTATTTATTGCTCGGATTTCCAAAGGGAGGACTATCCGTCAGTTTGTAATCGGAACCTTGATTGTACCTGCTTTGGGTACATTTATTTGGTTTTCTGTATTTGGGTCCAATGCTTTTCAACTGATTGAGCAAGGGAAAACAACAGCCGGAAGCTTCAGTTCTATCTACAATGCCATTTTCAATTTCTTTGCTTTGTTTCCTTACTCAGGTTTCAGCAACACTGTGTCCACTATTCTGGTTTTTACTTTTCTGATCACCTCAGTGGATTCTGCCATATTTGTTTTGAGTATGTTTACAGATGAAGGAAAAACCGAGCCCAACCGAAGATACAGGCTGTTTTGGGGAATCAGTATTGCCATGTTTACAGTTGTGGTGATTTTGATGGGCAAGGATAATTTGCTCCAATCTATCAGTCAGCTGCTTATCCTATTTGCCTTGCCTTTTGCCTTTTTATTTGTTGGAATGGTTTTGAGTTTTCTTAATTCATTGATAATCAAAACAAAAAAGTAGGAAGATCTTTTTTAATGTGACAAATGTCATAAGATTACTGCCATATATTGGTCAATTTTAGTCAAATGAAAAACTTCTTGAAATTAATTGCTGTATGCGCGATTTGCCTTTCTGTAATTTTTGGACTGGTTTTTCTATTTAACTCCTAAACACACAAAAATCATGAAAAAGAATATGGGAAATGCGGATAGAGTCATCCGTACGATTATTGCCCTGATTGCGGCATATTTATATTTTGGAGGAATTGTGACTGGTACATGGGGAATTGTTCTTGTTGTTGTTGCGGCAGTTTTCCTTTTGACAAGTCTGGTTAGCTTCTGTCCGCTTTACGCGATTGTAGGTCTCAAAACATGTGCTACCAAGGAATGAAGCTTTTGAATGCCCTTTAAAGCTAGAAGCAATCCTGAAGGGTTGCTTTTTTTATTTTTTCTCAAATTATACGCACGGTTCTTTTTCAAAAAAGAATAAACCCTAAATTCAAATTCTGTAATAATAACCACCAAATTAAAACCCATTTCAAATGAGCAATAACCGCAGAGATTTTCTCAAACTTGCAGGTTTAGGATTAGTAGGTTCGGCTTTGCCTAATTTTGCACAGGCAGAGACTCCCGAGCAAGTGCTTTTCCAAAGCCAAAGAAACCATTCTCAACTTTTTAACATGTCAGGCTATGCTGCCCCTAAAATTTCCACAGTCAGGATTGGGATAGTGGGTCTAGGACAGCGAGGACCGGGTGCTGTGGACCGTCTAAGCAAAATCGAGGGAGTGGAAATCAAAGCGCTTTGTGACCTGATACCTGACAGGGTGGACAAAATGAAAAAGAAGCTTGAAGGCACCGCACACAATCCTGAAGGATACTCAGGTTCTGCCTATGCCTGGAAGAAAATGGTTGACAGACAGGATTTGGATCTGATATATATTACAACACCATGGGAATGGCATACTCCGATGGCGGTCTATGCCATGGAAGCAGGCAAACATGCTGCGGTGGAAGTCCCAGCTGCCAAGACTTTGGAAGAATGCTGGCAGCTTGTCGAAACTTCCGAACGTACCAAAAAACATTGCATGCAACTGGAAAATTGCTGCTACGACTTTTTTGAACTGATGACCCTCAGCATGAAAAGGGATGGGTTTTTTGGCGAAATCATCCATACCGAAGGAGCGTATATCCATGATTTGCTTTGGTTGAATTTTATGAAAACAAGTGATGGAGGCTATCAGGATATGTGGAGATTGAAAGAAAACTACCGAAATGGGAACCTTTATGCCACCCATGGCCTGGGGCCGATCTGTCAGATCATGGATATCAATAGGGGAGACCAAATGGAATACCTTACTTCCTTGTCAAGTGCTGACTTTCAAATGGCAGATAAAGCCAAAGAACTGGCAGAAACTGATAATTTCTTCGCTTCATTTGCTGAGAAGAAGTTTAGAGGAAATATGAATACCACTGTAGTAAAAACAAAAAAAGGCCGATCTATCATGATTCAGCATGATGTGACTTCGCCAAGACCTTATTCACGTTTACATACAGTCAGTGGCACCAAAGCTTATGCCCAAAAATACCCTGAGCCAAAAGTCGCAAAGGGACACAGTTGGATGAAGGATGAAGAGATGAAAGCGCTCCAAGAAAAATATACTCCTGAAATAGTGAAGAAAGTCGGGGAACTAGCCAAGCAGATCGGCGGTCACGGTGGCATGGACTTTATGATGGACTGGAGATTGATTGACTGCCTTAGAAACGGACTTCCTTTGGATCAGGACGTGTATGATGCAGCGCTTTGGTCTTCTGTTTCACCATTGAGCGAGTGGTCCGTAGCCAACCGGTCTAATTCCATCGATGTACCTGATTTTACCGGAGGGAGTTGGAAATTCAATAAGCCCGTAGAAATCACCCTCAAAGGTGGCGGAACAACCAAGGTGATTGTGTAATGATTGAAAGACCTTTGAGGTTTTTCTGATTAGACCTTTGAGGTTTTT
>NZ_CDSBKL010000297.1:0-5265 GCF_977115555.1 Aquiflexum sp. | reverse complement strand
TTTTGCCGATTTCAAGGGGGCCTTTGAAATAATTAATGATTCGGCTGAAAAAGTGCATGTTAATTTTTTTTAAAAAACCGATAGGAATAGCGTATACTTTTGATTTTACTTTTTCGTTTTAAAAACATAATGTATTTTTAAGTTTATAAATTCTGATTTGAAAGCCAAAGTCAATTCAATCCTAAATTTCAACAATCATATAAACCACAAACAAATGAAAAATTCAAGTCTATTTGTGATGGCAGCGGTTATGCTGTTGTTAGCCTGCAGCCCAAAGCCTGAAATCATCGACAACTCTATCAAGATTTATGGAAAATTGGATAACTCTGAATTCCCTTTGATCACAGTTAGTCAGGATGAAGAACTTGCTCAAGATTCCGTACAATCAGACGGGACTTTCCAGTTAAACTTTGAGTATCCCGAATCAGGGATGTTTATGCTTACCAATGGAGATTTAAGGTTTAGCCTGTACTTAGATCCGGGAGACAGCATTTTTGTCAGTGGAGATGTCAAGGAATTTGGAGCAACTTTTTTGGCATCCGGTGACAAAGCCAAAGAGAATTCCTACCTGAGAAAAAAATTCAAAGCCATCAATGAAAGCGGGATTGACAATTTCATGGAAACAATGGCTTTAAAAAAAGAAGCTTATTTTTCAAGAAAGGACAGCTTGATGTCCATTGTGAAAAATAATTTTGACTCGCTGATTGTTGGAAAAGACATTGATCCTGTTTTTTATAAAATGGAAGAATCATACTTTACATACCAAAGTATGTTCATGGATCAGTTGTATCCCCTTTACCATTCCTATATCAATAAAATCCCGCAGGATTCCGTGGACTTTCCCATAGAGGAGACAAAGAACAAACTACAAGCCCTGCCTTTGGACCAAAAAGAACTTCTCGGAGTGGCTCCTTATAAAAATCTCCTAGACCAAAGGATTAACAATTTGGCAGGTGAAATGATGAAAGCGGATACCACGCTCACATCTTACGAGGAGGTATCATGGATGGCAATAGACTCGCTGATCAAAGATCCTTCGATCAAAGACCAATTAAAATTTGAAACCCTGAAATCCACCATAGAATACCGAGGTCCTGTGAATGCAGAGGCCATGTATGTTAAATTTTTGGCTGAAAATACCACCCCAAAATTTGTTGACAAACTTGAAAAACTGAAAGCCAAATGGGAACCTATCAGTCCGGGTAAAGAGGTTCCTGATTTTCAATTTACCGATATGAAAGGGGAAACTGTGAAACTGAGTGATTTGAAAGGAAACCTTGTCTATATCGATATTTGGGCCACTTGGTGCGGCCCCTGTATTGCTGAACACCCTAATTGGGATAAAGTCAAAGAAGAATACAAAGACAAACCTGTTGCATTTTTGACAGTGTCCATTGATGATACGAGGGAACCATGGGAGAAAATGGTCAAAGACAAAAAAATGGATGGATTGCAGTGGTTTGCCGAAAACGCTTGGCAGTCTGAATTGGCGCAGTTCTTTATGGTCAATGCCATACCAAGATTTCTGCTTTTGGACAAAGAAGGAAAAATTATTGACCCTTCTGCAGAAAGGCCTTCAGGAAATATCAGGGAAATTTTGGATAAGCATTTGGAAGTAGCGGTTTAATCAGTCAGTGACAACACTGACCGAGGCAAAAAAGAAAGGAGTCAGCCTCCCAACTGACTCCTTCTAACCTAACTAACCAATAAAAAAATAAACCTTTGTCTTTAAATACTTTAGCCGGATCTAGCATCCGGTTTTTGTTTTAACCTTTCATTATAATTTGGAGAAGAAAGGAGTCAGCCTCCCAACTGACTCCCTCTAACCAAACTAACCAAAAAAAATAACCTTTAATGTCTTGAAATTCGATTTTTTTATCTGAGATAATTGATATTAAAATTTGAAAAAGGAGTCAGCAATACTGCCGACTCTTTTTTTACCAAACCAAAACCAATATGAATTTTTTCAAGAATATATTTTTAAACCTGAATTTATAGCTTAATCAAATGGACTGTACTTCTCCTATAACCATCCATCACCCTGAGGATATACCTCCCGGGAGGATACATGGAAAAATCAAAATTCTGATTGAATTGCCTGTTTTGGAAAATTCCCTCATATACCTTATTTACTTCTCTCCCTTGGCTGTCAATGATATCTATTCTGATATTTCCTGAAAAAACATCGAACTTAACAGTCGCAAAATCTCTGATGGGATTTGGATAAACTTTTAAATTACTCGGTTCTTCATTTGGGATAGAAGTGATCAGGGCATTTTTTACTACCGGTACTTCTCCAAAAGTCCCCTTCATCGTAGCCTGATTCACAGACGAGTCCGAGCCAAACCATTGTGTAAGCAAAGAACTGTAAACTTGCCTGAAATCATGCTGCATGGGGATATTGTCACGGTACTCTTCCGATCCATCTATCAGCGGCGCGGTTCCTTTGAATCCGCCATAGGACATGTTTCCAAAAATGAACAAAGGAGCAGACGCACCATGGTCAGTTCCACCACTGGAATTGGACACTATCCTTCTTCCAAATTCGGAAAAAGTCATTCCCATCACCCTGTCGGCACTTCCCAAAAACTCCAGGTCATTCATGAAAGCCATTACGGCATCATTCAGGTCTTTCAACAAATTGGCATGGTGCCCTTTGGTATGATCTCCCCCGTCCACTTGATTGTCATGGGTATCAAATCCCCCCATCCTGACCAGATAAAGCGGGGTCTTCAATCCTCCTGCAATCAGCCTCGACACAATCCTGAGTTGGTTGCCAAGTTTGGTATCAGGATATACTTTCTGCTGTGGTACCTTTTGCGCAGCACTTCTGATTACGGCCCCATATTTTTGAGATTGCTGCGCAATCAATCTGATGTATCGTAGTTTATCACCTGCAGGCGTATCAGGAGTTTCTTCCTGCTCATTATCAAGCAGCTGATAGAAGGAGTTGGTGTTGTTGATGATCATGCTGAATCCTGCCTTTTCTCCCTGAAAAAGCATAGACGATCCATAACCGATCTCCACGGCCAATGGATCTGGATTTTCACCGTTTGGATATCCTTCGGGGTATTGGGGATGGGTAGCTTCAAGATACCTTCCTGTCCATCCTGAAGTGACCAATTCATCAGAATCCGATGCACTCATCCAAATGTCAGTAGACCTGAAATGTGAAAAGTTCTGCTGAGGATATCCTACCGAATGCAAAACCTGTAACCGTCCTTCTTCATACAATGACTGAAAACCAGAAAGAGATGGATGCAAACCAAAATCAGCACCCTCAACCGGAAGAATGCCACTATCGGGAAGCACAACATGTGGCCTGACTTTATTGAGTTGACTTAGGTGGGCCAAAGGAATCACTGTATTGAGTCCGTCATTTCCTCCTTCCAGGTAGATCAGGACCAATGCCCGGTCTGATTCGTTAGCCAGATTCAAAAATTTTTCCAGTGTCTGCCCAAAGCTTTTGTTGCTCATCGCTCCCAAAAAACTCGGAATGGCAAGACTGTGTGCTGCGTGTTTTATAAATGACCTTCTTTTCATAAAATTACATCAGTTGTGCTTCACCCATTTGCAATAAAAGCTGAAGAGCAGGTTTTAATCTGTTTGTGACAATGGTGGCGTTTGCCTCGTCATTGGGCGAGGCCAAATAGGTCAGCCAAGCTCCTGTCCAATAATAATCCTGATCCTGTCCATTGAGCAAAATCATTTTGACCTGTTCGATTTGTGAAGGGCTTAATTCAAGTCCAAGATTTACAAGCGCAAATTCTTTTATTAAAAGAACAGGATCCTCCGGGGTGGTGAATCCCTTGACATAGCTCAGCAAGTCAGCAGAAATTTTGACAGAATTGGAAATCCAATAACCCCAAAAAATCATGGAATCAGAACCTGTTGCCCTTTTCAGGATAGTATATGTATTAATCCAAATCTTATCATACTGTGGTGCCTGGTAATATGGAGTCCAGCCTGCTACGTTTGGCGGATCTCCTGCTTCCATACCCATGCCGCTCATATCCCACATAATCGCGGAGTAAAAATCCTTTTCTGCCATGGCATTTTCTGCTACCGGCATGTCAAAATTTCTCCATAGTCCTAGGATAAAATCCATTGGGCTTTTGATCAAGGAACCCATGATATCTGCATGGAAGAAATGGGCTGAGGAAAACAAAACCTCAAGGGCTGGTAAAATATCATAGTTATTTTGCCTGATGATGCTTGCCAGTGGCGTGATGATATTGGCTTCTGCCAATTCTGTGATTTCACTTGCTACAAAAAAAGTATAAAGCTTTCGGGAAAGGTGCTTTGCAGATTCGTTGGTGGCAAAAATCATTTCCAACATCTCATCCAATTCTCCGGCTCCTGCTTCTCCCTCCTTTCCTGTGATGAGCTTGTTCCCATAAAATGCAGAAAACTGTTTGTCCCCAAGGTGATGCATTTCAGGGTTGAAATAGGATTCAGGTTCCCCGTCTTCATGGATACTTTCCCAATTTACCGTCCACCCTGTTAGGACACGTGCGGCAGCCTGCACATCCTGTTCCTTGTATCCTGCGTCTTTTCCTTTGCCTACACAAAACAGTTCCTGCAATTCCCGGGCAAAGTTTTCATCAGGAGTCTCTTTGTTATTGAAGGCCCCGCTCAAAAAAACCAGCATAGCCGGATCAAGTGTCAAATCCTTGATCATAGTTTTGAAATTGCCCAAGGCATTTCTGTGGAGCATATTGATATAGCGGTAGCATGACTTGGCTACAAACACATCCCACATTTTGATGGGAAGAAAATTCCACCAAAATAGGACCATCTTTTCCTGTATACCGCTACTCTGTCCAAGAATCCTTCCTATCATCCAAGACTTAAGTGCTACGATTCTGTCTCCCTCAAAATCCTGGTTAAATTTGGCCTGAACAAAGGTTTCACCCAATGGAACATCCGGATCAATTTTGTTTTCACTTACATCATTGTAATTATTTACCGGCTCTGCAAATGGTGTAAAAGAAGCAAGGGATTCGGCTACGATACTACTAAGTTGCTTCCCTCTTAGTCCTTTTAATTCTTCTAAAGTGGAGCCAAATCTGGTTCTCTTGATAAAATGCGCCAAATGAGCATCGGTCAACTCGCCTGAAAATGGTTCTAAACCTGCTTCGATATACTGCAGGCGAGCATTTGAATAATCATTGGGATCATGAGAAGACTCCAAGCCTGAAGTCAAATCAGGAGAAGCCACCTTTTGATAAAGTGGCTGAAGATGCCTGTACTGACCTGGTCTGA
>NZ_CDSBKL010000296.1:0-5273 GCF_977115555.1 Aquiflexum sp. | reverse complement strand
CATGTGCCTTTATGATATCATAGCTCAGACTCAGGCCCAATCCTGTCCCCTGTCCTGTCGGCTTGGTGGTGAAGAAAGGCTGGAAGATTTTGTCTTTGATGGCATCGGGGATGCCTGGGCCATTATCAGAAACTTTTATTTCAATTTTGTCACCATTCATCATTGTAGAGACGGTTACTGATGGTTTTAATTCAGAATCCTGATCCCTATAGTTATCGGAAATAAATGCTGAATTACCAAAGGACTGAAAAGCATTGTTGATAATATTCAACAGCACTCTTGCCATATCCTGTGGGATTATATCGATTTTTGGGAGGTTTGGGCTGATGTCCGTCTTAATAGCTATAGGAAAAGAGTCTGCGTTCAGGTTTTTGCTTTTTGCCTTTAGCCCGTTGAAAGATATCCGCAGGCATTCTTCTGCCAAAGCATTGATATCTGTAGAAACTTTTTCTCCTGAACTGTTTCGGCCATGTTCAAGCATTCCTTTCACGATGGACTCGGCTCGTTTTCCGTGGTGATTGATCTTCCTAAGATTTTCCTTAATATCCTCTAGTATTTCACTGATCAAAGTCTCGTCTCTTGCTTCAGGTTTCTTTGCTCTTTCCGCTTCTATTTCGTCAACAAGCTCATTGCTCACCTCGGAGAAGTTATTCACAAAATTCAGCGGATTCCGCATTTCATGGGCAATGCCGGCAGTAAGCTCTCCAAGCGAAGCCATCTTTTCTGATTGGATGAGCTGTAATTGTGTTGATTTTAACTGGCTGAGGGCCTTTTCCAGTTTTTCATTTTTATTTTCAATTTCTATATTTTTCTCCTTTAGGGTAAGATAAGCCCTATTCAGTTTGTTCCTGTTCCGATAGACTATGAATAGAATAATCGAAAAAGTAATCAATACTATCATGGTTGAAAAAATCAGCCACCATTGTCTCAGGCTCGCTTTTTCAAATTCAAGTGTCTTTTTTGAAAATTCATACTCTGATTCCAAGGTAGCTGCAAGCCTTTGACCTTGTGTATTGTTGATGCTGTCATTATACAATTTGAAAAGCTTGTATCTATCCAAGGCTTCCGGGAAATCTTCCTCTTCTTCATAGATTTTTGCCAATAATTCATTTGCATTGCGCAGCTGCATAATCTGCCCCATTTTTTCTGCTTGGACCAATCCTTCATTGGCGATAATTGAGGCTTGTTCAAGGTTTCCTTTCTTATAATACAACTCAGCCAATCCAATCATGGAGTGCGAGAAAGGAACTCCGTATCCTTTTTCCTGAGCGATACCAATGGACTCCCGATATAAGCTTTCTGCCTTCTCTGTACTGTCAAGTGCAGCATATATATCCGCCATTGTCCGGGCGGTCATTTCTATAAATTCCGGACTTTGCAATTCCAAAGCTGATGCATGCCCTATTTTCAGATTTTCAAGGGCATCCAAGGGTCTGCCCTGTTTGAGTTCCACATCTCCTATATTGTTGTAAGCTAGAATCACCCTTCCCTGATTACCTATCTCTCTATAAATTTCCAACATCTCCCTATATTTTGATTTGGCCTCTTCAAGCTTTCCCTGTTCAAAATATATCAGGGCAATGTTATTCAGCGCAGCTGCTTTTACATTTAAGTTCCCTGAATTTTCTGCCCCTGAAATGGCCTCATAAAAATTTTCTAAAGCCTCTGCATAATTCCCAAGACTATAAAATACCAATCCGATATTATTCAGAATACCCGGAACTAAATTTCCATTGGGTAATCCCTCTGCTATAGTGAGGGCCTCATTGTAATACTCGATCGAAGAAGTGAATTCCCCTTTATTCTGTAATGCATTGCCATATATTTTCAAAGCTTCAGATTCACCCTTTTTATATTTTGCTTCTCGACACAACTTAATTTGTTTGTCTAAAAACAAGAAAGCACTGTCAGGGTTGCTTTCTGCAAGCATAAAACCAAGTTCGTTTGCTTTGTTGAGATATATAGTGTCTTTGGCATATCCCGGCCTCAGTTCAAGCTTTTGAAGATCGGACTTCAGGGTTTCAATGGTCTGTGCCTGTCCTGCCAATATGAACACCAAGTCAATACAAAGTACAAAAAGTAAGATTAGCCTAAGTTTGCTCAGAAGTATTCCCAAACGACTTTTCATAGGTGACGCATGATTAATTGTTTGTTTGTGGGATTTGAATAAGGTTTAATTTGAAAGGGATAATATTTGGAATTTTAACTTAAAAAACTACCTTTATTATATAATATTTGCATTATAAATATAAAATCATGAAAAGAACCCATCATTATAACACCGAAAATTACATATTTCTATTTTTCACTACAGAATCAGAATCAGGTTTCCAAATGAATGTTTCCCTATCAGATGACCAAGATAATGATTCTTCACCGAATGAATCGACTGATGAAGAATTAACTGATGATATGTCTCAGATCGCCGTAGACCCTGCCCGTACAGCAGCAGTGGATCCTGCAAGAACGAGGACTGTTGATCCGGCAAGAACAAGAAATTAAACCCAAAAGTCCTTTCTTGAATTAATCATCAAAATCCTAAGCCCGGTAAAGTTGATTTTTTACGGGCTTTGCTGATTTTAGGAACATCTTAAAGTCATCATGTAACTCTATTTAATCCACCTTTTTTCATCAGGAAAACTCCGGGTTTCTTTCTTATTGTAAGAATTTCGCCAACCATTTTTTTGCCAATCAAGAAACAAAGTACATCTCCATCTCTCCCTTGCCCTTCACATGAACCTTCTCCCGTTTTTCAAAAGTGAAATTTGAATTGTCCTTTAATTCTTCATAGGTAGATTGGCTGATGTTCACCCTGCCCACTTCCCCGTTGCTTTCCATGCGCGAGGCGGTGTTCACGGTATCACCCCAGATGTCGTACTGGAATTTCTTTACGCCCACGATACCTGCGACCACAGGACCGGTGTGTACACCCACTCTCATTTCAAATGCCGGCTTACCCATTGCGTCTTGCGCCGCTTTTCTGTCTGCAATAAACCGTTGCATTTCAAGTACAGCTAACACCGTATTTTTTGCTGAATCGTGTGTCGGCACAGGTAAACCGCCCGCTGCCATGTAGGCATCACCAATTGTTTTTATTTTTTCCACATTGTATTTACCACAGATTTTGTCAAAAGCTTCAAAGCAAAAATTAATCTCGCCTACCAATTCCTTGGCGGTAAGTTTTGCGGAGGTCTGTGTGAATTCCTTAAAGTCGGTGAAGAGGATAGATACCTTGTCAAAATCTCGCGCCTCGGCCCGGCCGGTTGCCTTTAGTTCTTCGGCTATCTCTGCCGGTAAAATGTTAAGCAATAAATTTTCAGAGCGGTCCTTTTCTACTTGCAAAACAGCTTTCGATTTTCGGATATAACGCAGGCGGCTCCAGAGACCAACGGAGAACAATAACACTACAATCCCTAAACCTATCAAAATATTCCTTGTCTGCGTGCTTTGACGTATTTCTTCTATGTGTGTTTCTTCCACTAGCCTTTCCTTTTCAACCTGGGCAATGCTGTCGGTAAGGACCTGCTTGGCAAATTCCATTTGCTGAAGATTCTTTGAGAGTTCTTGGGTGTTGAGGCTGTCATTTAACAACAAGAATTTCTCGTGAAAAGCAAGGGCTTCGTTGCCATGCTTCAATGCTTTATGAGATTCGTATAGGCATTCGCAAGCATCTTTTTGCAACTCAATATTTGGATCGGTATTTGCTTTTTCGCACCATGTAATCGCTTTTATATATTGCCCCTGTTTTCTATAGGCGTTCCCTATCTGCACAGAAATGAAATTGTGAAGATACCCCGTTTCATTTGTTTTCAACCCGAGAAAACCATATTCCAGCGCTTTTGTATAATCTCCCAGCTCATAGTAATCGCTTGCAAGCAATGCATAGCCAATACCGACGAAGGGTGGGAAAATTTCCCTTGCCATTTTTATAAATATGGAGTCATATTCTAATGCTTTGGTATAGTTTTTCTGCTCGGAATAACAGTTGTGTAGACTCAGAAATATCGGCAATTGTTCTCTTTTGAAAAAAGCCCCTGCCGCTTGCATTGAAGCCAATGCACGGGCAAGATAATCCTCTGCCTTTGAGTACTCTCCTACCCTGGTATAAAGCTCGCCGAGGCTTTGCAAATTATGTGCTATCCAGTGATTGTCCCCCTTTTGTTCCGCCAAGTGTAAGGATTTTGTGTAGAATCTGATGGCTGCCGGATAGTTTCGCTCAGCATCAAATGCCATCCCGAGTCTTCCCAAGGCTTCCTCAAGAAGATCTACGTCCTCAATTTCTGTAGCCAGTAATATCGAATTTTCATAGTGCCCACGAGCATTTGGAAAGTTTTGTACGGCTTCACTTAATAACCCAAGACCTTTATAAGCATATGCGCCATATCTGGTCAATTGAGCATCACGCTTGGTAGCCACTTCATTTGAGTTGATGGATTGCAGTTCCATCAAATTCAATGCTTCCAGGAAATATTTCTCTGCCTGCACAAAATTAGATGAGTCAGGTATTCCCGTTGAAACTCCCCAAGCAAATTCACCATTCCCCAAAGTCACAAGTGATAGCATGATTAGTCGCGGATCCTTGGTTTCCTTTGCAATCTTAAGCGCTTGACCATAAAAGTTCATGGCCTCTGGAAAATTTTGAATGGTTTGAAAATAGGCCCCATTGAGTCTCACTGCTTTCAATTCTTGACGGGGATAGCCCTTTGCCAATGTCTGCATCTGCTTAATCAAAATCAACGTTGAATCCAGGTTTGTTATGAACAAATCATTTCCCTGGAATTCTCTATTGGGTCCGCCATGCAAAAAAATATCCATTGCATTCAGCCGGGAGGTGTCGGCTTTCGTCTTATCGTTCCATATCCCCATGAGGGAATCGAGATTGACCTGACTGTAGCTTGAGGTAGTCAGGAGAAAAAAGATGAAAGCATATATTTGCTTTTTCATTTATAAAATATACTAAATTAAAAAGTAATCCTACTATCAAGAGGACTCTAATTGAAAACACATGATTTAGGCAAATAAGCTAAATAGCACTCCTTACCAAATTAAAAAACTTCTTTGTCTCCAATTCAGCGCCCTAAGGCACTATCGCTATTAATAATACGGGTTGGTTAGCTAAAAACTATTCCCATATTTTTTACAACTTAGAAGGTCTGAATCATACCATCGGCATTTGAATCACAAACTCTGTTACTTCATTTTCTTTACTCTCCACCTTCATATCACCTCCATGTGCTTTGACTATATCATAGCTCAATGACAGACCAAGACCC
>NZ_CDSBKL010000295.1:0-5276 GCF_977115555.1 Aquiflexum sp. | reverse complement strand
GGTGGATTCTTTAAAAAAATTTGCCCCACTAATCGCTTAGTGGGGCAAAATTGTTCTCGAGAAAAATCCTCCAAAATCAAATCAAAAATCTACAAAAATTAAATCATAGAAGGGTTATCAACATAATATTTTATTTAATTTTTGTACACTGAATAAGGTGAATGGTATTGAAAAGTCATGCAATTGTACATTCTTCCATCTTTCTTGTTTTTTCTGTGTCTGACTTTGCGATCATATTCATACTTTTATGTAGAAAGAGAGCAAAAAAACCTTTCTATTTTCAATCAAAAAAAATGAAATTTTATTATAACCCTAAACTTAAACCGAAATGGAGACTTATTTAAAGAAATTAAATTTTAACAAAAACTTGAATCCATTGAGGGTTCAATTATGGCTGCTTTTGTCAATAATGTTCTTGGCAGGTTCTTGTTCTGATGGCATGTTCAATGATGATGATATCAACAATGATATCACGCTATTATCCCAATCTCTTTCTTCAAATTTTGGAAAAATCGGGATTTCGGATGCAGCCAATGGAGGGAATGTGGATGAATTTTACTTTCTATCACCGACTATAGGAAAGGAACCGAAATTCAATGGCAAGTTCAACCCCAATCTTTCACCTATTGTAGAAATCAGTGATGATTTTGAATTCAAAAATATCCTTCAATCCTTCTCTAGAGAAGGATCGGGTAGTAACAAAATCACGGTGAATTTGGCTGATGAAAATTACGCTGCAAATTGGGACACTTCAAAATCTAAAGTAACTAAGGGTAAGATTTATAGAGTCAGGGTTCGGATCGGTGAGAAGGTTTTAGGATTCGTAGATGTCGCTATCGTCTCCAAGGAGACCAAGAAACTTGAAAATGATATAGTTCCACTTGTTGAGAATCAAAACTTTAGGGTGGTTTATAGACTTGAAGACAAAACTTGCCCGGCAAGGCTAGAAATAACTCCTAAGGAAGCCACTATTTTGGTAGATGGAGAGCAAAAATTTGAGGTAAAGGCTTATAATTTCTACGGAGAATTGCTTGAGGATTTGAAAATTGAATGGTCAGTATCTGATGATGATATTGCGTCAGTTGATCAGAATGGTTTGGCGAAAGGTAAGAAATTCGGATTAACCCAAATAAAAGCCAAATCTTTTGATGTCACAGGTTCGGCAGATTTGTTCGTACAGGAATCTGTAGCCCCTCGTCCGGGAAGAGATGTTGTAGTATTCAATGACGTTAACCATATTGATAATACCTCACTGAATAATCCCAACAATCTTTTATTGGTTAGAAATTTGATCAATTACACTACTGTTGGTGATAGGGCAAATGGTACCCGGGTATGGTTTGATTGCGGAAGAAATTCGGGCTATCCTCAGGCATGTCAAACTTCTAGTACTCATACTAGGCTCCATGAAGAGATTAGAGGATACGGATTTGATCTTGATTTTATCAACTCATCTAGTACACCTCTGACCAACATTCCATCTGATGTTAAAATACTGTTCTTGTGGCTGCCTAAGGTTCAATTCTCAGTTGCTGAAATCAATGAAATGAAAGCTTTTGCTGAAGAAGGTGGTAGAATTATATTTATTGGAGAATGGGATGGTTTTTACACAAATGTTGGTTTGGCTGTTGAAAACCAGTTCCTGATCAATATGGGAGCATTTATGAGGAATGTAGGTAATGCTGTAGATTGTGGATACAATGTTCTGCCTGCCTCATCATTGAGACCACATCCGATCACAAGGGATTTAACAGATATAACAATTGCATGTGCATCTGTAATTCAGCTTGGTCCAAATGATTTTGCATTGTATTATAACAGGGCAAATAACCTAGTATTGGCAGGAGTGGCACAAATTGACACGGCACCAATTACTGAACTCAAATCAAGCAGAGTAGTGGATTTGTCTAATCTTAGAACACTTTCAGACCTTGATCCTAAAAAAGCTACAGGTTATTAAGATGTTGTATAAGTTTTGTTTGAAGAGGGGGACATTGTTCCCCTCTTTTTTGTTTCCATTTGGTTTATTACCTGTCCGCAATTGCTAATTTTTTACCTTTGAAAAAATTTGACTAACTGACCAATGAAATCCCGACTGATTATCTTCCTCTTAATTCCATCGATCATTTTGATTTTTTGCACCTCTTGTTTAAAAGACAAGGGAATCATGATAATCGAAAAATCCATTGATGCACATGGAGGAGCAGAAGCATGGAATGAATTGGAAACTTTTTCATTGCAAAAAGAATCTTGGCTTTACTTGGAAAATGGAGAGGTAGAAAGCCATGTATTTCAGGATATTGAATTTAGGCAAAAGCCTTTCTTTGAAGGGAAGCTTTCATGGGAAAAAGATAGTCTTGTCCACCAACTTATTTTTGATGGGGTAAGGACTAGGTATTGGATGGGAGAGAATGAAATGCAAAATGAGGGATTTTTAGCCAATAAAAAGAAAGATATCGATGCCGCATATTATGTTTTGACCAAACCTTTTGACTTATTGGGGGGAAATAAAAATATAGAATATCAAGGGGTTTCAAGTCTAGCGGATGGGAGGGAAGTTGAAACTGTGCAGGTTATAGATGGAGATCAGAAAGATCCTTCTGTTGATATTTGGTGGTACTATTTTGATAAAGACTCCTTTCTGATAGTGGGCTATAAAGTCAAAACATCGGGTCATTTTAGTATGGTATATAATACGGATTGGGATAATTCTACCGGAATCCATTTTCCTAAAAAGAGAGAAAGCTACCGAGTGGATAGCTTAGGGAACCATATATACCTGAGGGCAAAATATGGCTTTAAATCCTTTAAAGTCAATTGATTCATTTCTAGAAAATTGGATAAAAAAAGATTATTGAGTATCTTAGAAATGTGATTCAAATAAAGAAATTTGTTTTTTGAGTCATTATTTTCTGTTTATCTGTTTTCCCAAAAGTGGGAAAGGTTTGGGATTTGTTTAGCCAATTTGTTTTTACCGTGTTATTACTTAAAATTTCTAGGTTTTTATCGAATGCGTTATTTTCTAACTTCTTTTAAATTCTACTTTTTTATAATTTCTATCAGCCTTTTGTTTTCTTGTCAGACTGAGGATGAACCGGTAAATAAAATTTTGTCAGATGATTTTATAGACGGGGTTCTTTTTGTGAGTCACAGTGATGATGGATTTGAAATTCAGATCCAAACGAGTACTGCGGCAAAGTTTTATCCATCATCCACCAAAACCACATTTGATATTAATGAAACAGGCACAGGGGTTTTGGATTTGGATCAAGGTTTATATTGGATCGATGTAGTGTGGGAAAATGGCGTTCCAATTAGGGAATCTATTCCTGTTTATATTACAAAAAATAAACAGGAAGGAATCCAGACTGTTACTGCCTTAAAAAAAATGAAGACGGAAAACAGTGGTTATGTCCTTGTTTTTAGGCATGCAAATGCCTCTGTAGGCCAGGATAAAATAGACTCTGAAGTGCCACAATGGTGGAAATCATGCGATTTCAATGTAGCCCGACAGCTAAATGACCAGGGAAAAAGTAATGCCAAGAAAATAGGGGACGCCATCAGGAAACTTTCAATCCCTGTTTCTTCTTCGATAAGCAGCGAATTTTGCAGGGCTGTGCAGACTTTTGAGAATATGGCTTTGGGAATAAATATTGTACAGGACAGAAGGCTTAATCACGAAAATGAAAGCCAAAAACTTGTTATGTGGGAAGATGTTTTTCAGGTCATCAAAGACAATCCAAAAAACGATGGGATTGTAGTTCTTGTCGGTCATTATAACATGTATGCCGAGAATCCTTACAGAACTTCCATAAGACCTTTCAACCAATCTGATGGATTCCTGATGAAAAGGCTTCCTTCAGGAAACCTTGAATTCATTGGGTCCATTCCTGTTTATTTGTGGGATATTTTTTTGTAGGGTATCCAATTCTATTTAAAAGTCAGATTTTCGCCCTACTCAGTGGCATAGTCATACACCTCGGGCCACCTAATCCCCTCGAAAGTTCGGATGATGGAATTTCCAAAACCTCAACTCCCATATTTCTCAAGGCGCGGTTAGTATGGATATTTCTATTGTAGGAAATCACCCTTCTTGGACCAATAGCAAATACGTTCGCCCCATCAAACCACTGCTCCCTCATAGAATAATCAGGTTTTCCATCAGCTGTGGATAAGATTTCTAAGTGAGGGATTTCCTTCTCCAAGACAGTCAAGAGAGATTCATTCAGGACTTGTCTTTTAATATGGATTTTGTCGTCTTTTATTTCTTTCAGGGTATAAAGTGAAGTCTGAAGGACTGAGTTCAGGGCATCAGGATAAGTAAGCACTAGATTTTCATCTAAGATGGTAAAAACCGTATCCAAATGCATATACTGTCGTTTTTTTGGTAGATGGACTTCATAAACCCTTTCTACGCTTCCTTCTGCCAGTAAGGCTTTGGCAACATGGTAAATGGCTTTTTCATCAGTTCTTTCGGAGTTTCCGATAGCAACAGCATGTTTTGAAAGGACGATCACATCGCCTCCTTCAATACTCGGAGGAGTATCATGTCCGTTTATCGGATAAAGCCGGTTGACATGGTCTTTGAAATCTGTATGGTTTTCAAAAATTGCTCTTAAGATATTTGCCTCCCTTTGTCGTCCTTCTTTTTTCATGCTGGAGAAAATGATGCCACCGGGCGTAATTGCCATGGGATCCCTTTGGAAATAGAGGTTGGGGCTTGGAGGTATGACAAATGCATAATCTAATAACTCCCCTGCGGGCAGGTTAGGGATTTTTCGCTTGAGTTCATGGACTTTTACCCCTGCGGTCAGAGCGGTCGCGCATTCTGCGGTAGACAGCCTGTCTAGAATGTGTTCTTTAAAATGTGTCAGTCCGGATTTGGTTAGGGCATCATGCATCAGTTTTTCCAAAATTTCTCTGTTGGAAAGCACCTGGATGAGTAATTCATGAAGCCTGAATACTTGAGCACCTGTGGTCTGTTTGATCAGGTCAGTAAAAAAATCATGTTCCTTTTGCATCGCCTCCAGATAAGGAACATCCTCAAACAAAAGCAATTCTTTATTATAAGGAGTAAGCCTGTCTATTTCCTTTCCGGGTCTGTGCATAAGCACAGCTTTCAATGTTCCAAATTCTGAGTTGAGGCGTAAATTCATGTTTTTAGATAAAAAGCTATTTTTTTAAATAATTCTCAACAATAATATCCAAATTTTATTTAAAAATCAATAAACAGATATATAATTTAATAAATAAAAAAAATTAATTGTGTTTATTGC
>NZ_CDSBKL010000294.1:0-5328 GCF_977115555.1 Aquiflexum sp. | reverse complement strand
AATGGCGTGGCGATGTGAGGGTTTTTCAATTAAAATACTTAAATCTTGTCTGAAAAAAGAGCTTTCAATAACTTCTCATTTAACCACCCCGGGCTTTTCTTTATAGACCCTCACGTAATCCACTTCCATTCTTTGGGGCCAAATATCAGCTGCTACACCTTTGCTTCCTCCCCAATCTCCCCCGACTGCCAAGTTCATGATCAGGTGAAAAGGAATATCAAAAGGCCATTCGGCGGTATTCTTTTCAGTATTCACAAAAGTATGGTACAGCTCCCCATCTATATAAAAATCAATTTTCTTCTCTTGCCAATCAATTGCATAAATATGAAACGCTTCTGAACAGTCAGGAACTGATTTGGTCGCTCCCTTTTGCGTCCCGATCCTGTGATTGAAAGCCTCGGTATGTACAGTACCATGAACTATCCCCTGATCATAACCCACATGCTCCATGATATCGATTTCACCGCTTTTGGGCCATCTCCCGTATTTGCTTTCCTCAGGAAGCATCCAAATTGCCGGCCAAGTCCCCAATCCGGATGGGAGTTTTGCTTTGATCTCAATATATCCATATTGCCAGGAAGCATTGCCTTTAGTCACCAATCTGGCCGAAGTGTAAGCCTTAGCATAACTGCTGTCCTGATGTGCTTCTATAATCAGAATACCGTTTTCTACCCTCGCATTGGCTAGGTTTGCCTTGGTATAAAATTGGAGCTCATTGTTACCCCAACCGTGATCGCCGACATCATAAGTCCATTTTCCGGAATCAGGAAGGCCTTCAGTTTCAAATTCATCCGACCAGACTAGATTATGATCCTTTTCATTACATCCAAAAGCCATCAAAAGAAATAAATAAATTGGTTTTATAATATTTTTCATAATTAATATATAATTTTTTCACTTTGGAATTGTATTTGTTTAATTTAAACTGAATTTAATTTTAAACTTAAACCAAAGCTATT
Source organism: Aquiflexum sp. (assembly GCF_977115555.1). Classification (NCBI taxonomy): domain Bacteria; kingdom Pseudomonadati; phylum Bacteroidota; class Cytophagia; order Cytophagales; family Cyclobacteriaceae; genus Aquiflexum; species Aquiflexum sp. Next base: position 4,369 of record NZ_CDSBKL010000294.1, on the reverse strand, counting down.
ATGTCATTTGACTTAAAGATCAAAGGAAACTGGAACGAACTGAAAGGTAAATTAAAAGAAAAATACGGGGAACTCACCGATGATGACCTTGTTTATGCTGAAGGTCAGGAAGATCAACTCCTGGGAAGACTTCAAAAGAAGACCGGAGTTGCAAAAGAAGAACTAAGCAAATTCCTTTTTGACAAAGAAAACCAAAACTAAATCCAACTACGGAGCGGCTTGAGCCGCTCTTTTTATTGCCCCTCACTTTAATTCCATTCCCCGAAGAATGATACATCATTTTTTATAAATTTGCTGGATACATAAACCCAAATACAAATGGCTTATTACCACAGATTGGGGAATATTCCCCCAAAAAGACATACCCAATTTAGACAGCCTGACGGCAGCCTTTACAAAGAAGAACTCGTCAGCTCTAAGGGATTTTCAGGCATCTATTCCAACCTTTACCATATCCACAATCCCAACGACGTCAAATCCATCGGCAAGCCCACTCCTTTTTCCTGGGAACCGGCCAAAGCACATGGATTGCAACAGACACATCTAAAAACTTCAGGTGTCGGTATTACCGGTAAGGATTACCTTTCTGCCCGCAAAATGCTCATGATGAACAATGACGTCATGATGGGTATCTGTACTCCCGAGCAGCGGAAAATGGATTATTTCTTCAAAAATGCAGATGGGGATGAATTGATCTATGTCCATGACGGCGAAGGCGTGATGTATTCACAATTTGGGAAATTGGAAGTGAGGCAAGGTGATTATATCGTCATTCCGCGGACTACAATTTACAGATTTGAATGGAAAGAAGAAGGTCCACTTCGACTATTGGTGATAGAATCCCACGGCCCGATCGAGACGGTCAAAAGATATAGAAATGAAGTTGGGCAGTTGCTGGAGCATTCTCCCTACTGCGAAAGGGATATCCGCACCCCAAGTGAGTTGGTCATCGAATCAGAAAAGGGAGAATACCTCGTTCAGATAAAAAAAGGAGGAATGCTTCATCCTTACACTTACGGCCACAGTCCTTTGGACATCGTAGGATGGGATGGGTATTTGTATCCCTATGCTCTTTCCATCCATGATTTTGAACCGATTACAGGAAGAATCCACCAACCGCCTCCTGTTCATCAGACTTTTCAGGCTTGGGGATTTGTGATCTGTTCTTTTGTACCAAGGCTGTTTGATTATCATCCTTTGGCGATTCCTGCACCCTATAACCACAGCAATATCGATTCTGATGAAGTACTCTATTATGCCGAAGGGGAATTTATGAGCAGAAAAGGGATTGACCGAGGCTCTTTTACCATCCATATGGGAGGTCTTCCACATGGTCCACATCCCGGAACTGTCGAAAAATCCATCGGGGCAAAATCCACCGAAGAGATCGCTGTGATGCTCGATACATTTAAACCTTTACAGGTCACTACTCAGGGTTTCGAATTTGTTGACCCGAACTATCCAATTTCCTGTAAGGAGTAGGTGATTGGTTATTTGGTTTTTGGTTATTTGTTTAAAGGTTAATTGGTTAAACGTTAATTGAGCATGTTTTAAAATCAAAACAGCTTCTCATTAAAAATGGGAAGCTGTTCTTTTTTTGTGAAAATGATTTACTCTAAATATTCTAGTTCTGTATTTTAGTTTTCTTTCCTTAACCATTTAAAACTCGGGATGAAGTTCAATTGTAGTGGCTATGGACTGTCGACCGTGGTCGGGTTTTTCAAATATCCCAGTATCTTTTTGATCCGAATCATTTCTTATCCACAATCTCCAATATAGGCTGGCCAGTGGCACCGTTTGGAAGGCGGATTTTCAGCATCATGGATAGTGTAGGTGCAATGTCGGTAATGGTAGCATACCTTGAACTTTCACCATGAGGAACATTCCAACCCATAAACACTATCGGTACATGTGTGTCATAGGTATATCCCGTTCCATGTGTAGTGCCCTTGAAGGAGCTGCTCAACCAAGAAGGTTCCAATATCAACAATAAATCTCCTGAAGCTTTATGGTTATACCCCATCTGCAGCAATGATTTATTTCCCCTCAAATACTCCATTCTTCGCATATCAGTTCCTGTATAAACCTCTTTTATACCTGGAAATTTCAATAAGAATTCTGCCAGGGCACGCTGCATCTCTTCTATATCAACCCCTTTTTCTTTAGCCAGATCATAGTTGAGAAAAACCTGCTCGTTGGTAAAACTCGAAATCCAATTGCCTTCCCCATATTTCAAAATTGAAAATCCCCTCATTTGAGTCAAGATATAGCGGGTATTGAAATTGCCAGCAGGCACATTTTCACTAAGCATATAATCCACTATATCCGCTACAGCATGGTCTGCGGTTAAGAATACCAGGTATTCATCTTTACCATATTCTTTGTCCAGGTAATTGAAAAATTGCTCTAATTCTCTGTCCAATCTCAGGTAGTTGTCTTCCAATTCCACTGCGGTTGGCCCAAACCGGTGTCCGATATAATCCGGTGAGGAAAAGCTGATTGCCAACAAATCGGTTTCTCCTCTCTTACCCAACTTCTCCCCTTCAATCGCGGCATAAGCCATATCCAATGTCAGTGTATTGCCAAAAGGAGTCGCTGCTATCAATCCAAGCCCTCCGTTATTTTCCATAAGACTTGGCAAGTCATACGGAAAAACTGTTTTCTCCTGACCTATAAATGGCCCCTCGAATGAATTGTCATCTGCAATACTTTGCTTATAAGTATCTATTGGAAAGAGGGTTTCCCATTTTTGTGTGAGGTATTTTTCTGCCAATTTCTTATCATTGAATTTTTGAACCCAATCAGGCAAAGAGTCATAGTAATAAGTCGAAGTCATGAAATTGCCTGTCTTGCTGTCAAACCAATAAGCATCTCCCAAATGACCCGCAGGCAAAGAAGCACCACGGTCTTTGATTGCAATGCCTACAACTTTAGATCTTTTATTGTTGGAAAATCTCAATTCATCAGAAATGGTAGTAGTATACATATTTCTCGGAGAGATTTTCCCATTTTCAGCAGAGCCCCCTACAGCACTCACTGTGCTGTCCTCTGCACAATATATGGTCCTTCCAAGTTTTCTTACATACCAATCATTAGAGATAATCCCATGGGTTGCAGGGGTAGTTCCGGTATACACAGAGGCATGGCCCGGACCTGTATAGGTCGGGATATAATTGTAATGGGCATTCTTCATCATGTAGCCCTCTTTTATCAGGCGCTTGAAACCTCCCTCAGAATATCTTTCCTGAAACTTATAAAAATACTCTTGCCGCATCTGATCGATTACAATCCCTACCACAATCTTGGGTTTTGCTGCAGTGGTGTTTTTTTGACTTTGGCCAATAGCTGTCAGGCTAATTAACACAAATATGGAGACGATCATCAATTTATTCATCCTGAATAAGGGTTTAAGTTTTGGCAAATATAGGGATTTCCATTTTGCATGTATTTTACGAATTTGTTAATCGGTAAAGAACAAGGGGATTATCTTTCCGGTTTTTCATGGCCGGTTTAATTTTTCCTAAAAGTGATACTATCTTTCGGTCCAAATCTATTCAATCAGGCAAATGAAATCAAGCATTATCAAAGTCCTTTCTTTATCGGTATTGATCTTAACATTTTCAGCAAATCTTTCCTTTAGCCAATCTTTTTTCGGCGATGGTCTAAGTCCGGAATTTCACAAGGGCCGAAGAGAGGCACTGAGGAATTTGTTACCGGAAAATTCAGCCGCTGTATTTTTCAATAATCCTGTCAAAAACAGGTCAAACGATACGGATTTCACCTATAGACCCAATTCTGATTTCTATTATTTCACCGGTTTTAGGGAGCCAAATTCAGCTTTGATTGTATTCAAAACCCCACAAAACATTGATGGCAAAACAGTCGGTGAAATCATCTATATCCAACCCAAAGATCCCGCCAAAGAACAATGGGACGGTGAAAGACTAGGTGTGGAAGGTGTAAAAGAAAACCTTGGACTGGAGCATGTGTATTTATATTCTGATTTTCTCAAAACCCCTTCACTAGATCTTAAGCAATTGAAAACCGTACTTTCCTTTGACCTAGGTGAAATCGAAAGGAATGACTACAATAACCCCCTTAAATCCATGGTTTCAGCTTTAAAATCTGCTCATTCCACTCCTTTGAAACCCGCAGATGCTGCATTGAACAATATCATGGAAAAATTGAGAGTAATCAAAACTGAAGAAGAAATCCAGATCCTGAGAAAAGCAGTCGCTATTTCAGGCTATGGCCATATAGAAGCTTTCCGTTCCATCCAACCCGGCACATCAGAGAGAGGGATCCAAGGAGCTCATGAATTTGTCCATAAAGCTATGGGAGCAGAATATGTCGGATATGGCTCTATTGT
>NZ_CDSBKL010000293.1:0-5349 GCF_977115555.1 Aquiflexum sp. | reverse complement strand
TTTGTCATAGCGGATCCTTGACGGGATATTTTCCAAAGTATCTTCAAACACAATCTCCATTCCCTCTGCCGCCAATGCATCTGTCAATGGAGAAGGGGTACGGTCATAGCCGGAGACTTTGATGCCGACATGGTTAAACCACCTCGCCAAAGCACTCATGCCTATGCCACCTATTCCAAGGAAATGGACGCTATGTAGGTTTTTCAGATTCATTTGATAATGCTTTCCAATACTTTTACAATTTCTTCGGCTGCTTTTGGCTTGGCCAGTTTTTGTATGTTTTTGCCCAAGGTTTTGACCTTTTCAGGATCTGCCATGAGTTGGTTTATTGTTGTTTTCAATTTCCCGACTGCTTCGCTGTCCTTCAAAAGGACCGCTGCATCTGCCTGCACAAAGGCCATGGCGTTTTTGGTCTGATGGTCTTCGGCCACATTGGGAGAAGGGATAAATACCACCGGCTTGCCAACCAAGCTAAGTTCAGACACAGAAAGCGCCCCTGCCCTCGATACCACCACATCGGCTGCAGCATAAGCCAAGTCCATTTCCCTGATAAATTCACGGACATGGATGTGTTTCATTCCTGATGCTTTTACTTTCTCGGCCATTTCGGAGAAGTAAAACTTTCCGCATTGCCAAAGGACTTGGTAACCTTCTTCTTCGAAACCTACCATATCAGCCAAAACAGCCTGATTGATGGTGCGCGCTCCAAGACTTCCTCCCAAAACCAACAGCACTTTCTTCCCTTCTTCCAGTCCAAAGTGTTGGAATGCTTTTTCCTTTTTTCCATCCAACTGAAGGATGTCCTTGCGGACAGGATTACCGGTGTATTGGATCTTATCGGCGGGGAAAAACTTTTCCATGCCCGGATATGCGACACATATTTTCTTCGCCTTTTTTGCCAAAATCTTGTTGGTCAATCCGGCATAGGAATTTTGCTCCTGAATCATGGTGGGGATTCCTTTTCCCTGTGCCGAATACAACAAAGGCCCACTTGCATAGCCTCCCACTCCCACGACTGCATTGGGTTTGAATGTCTTGAGAAGTTCTTTGGACTTGTTCAGACTTGCCAATAATTTGAAAGGAAAGCTCAGGTTGGAAAGGCTGAGGCTTCGCTGCAATCCTGCGACTTTGAGTCCCTCAATCCGGTAACCGGCTTCAGGTACTTTTTGCATTTCCATCTTTCCTTCTGCACCGACAAATAGAATCTCCGTACCGGGATGCTTTTCCATCCAGGCATTTGCGATCGCAAGTGCCGGATAGATATGGCCTCCTGTGCCTCCTCCGCTGATCATGATTCTATATGGCGTGTTATTTCCCAATTTCTCTTATGCTGTTTGAAATGTCTTCCTCACTTTATTGCTTCCCTCAGAGGGACTATCCAACTGCTCCTGATGGTCGCCCCTGCTTACACTCAATATGATTCCCAATGAAAATCCTGTAAATACCAATGATGTCCCTCCCATACTCAGCAAGGGCAATGGCAGACCGGTAATCGGGCCCAATCCTACCGCAACCGCCATGTTTACCATGGCCTGTAGCACCAAAGCGAAACTAAGTCCTGCCGAAAGCAATCCCCCAAACGGCTTGGTCGAAGAAGCGACAATCCGCATTCCCCTGAACAGAAGCGCGAGGTAAAGGAACAATACCGTCGCACCGCCAACCATCCCGTATTCCTCGATGATGATCGCATAGATAAAGTCAGAATAGGGATGCGGAAGTGTATTTCTCTGTTCGGATTTTCCTGGACCTTTGCCTGTGATTCCTCCCGTGGAAATGGCGATAAATGATTGCTCTGCTTGGAATGGAATTTCATCCCCTGAAACAAATTTTTCTATCCTGGAAAAGAAAGTTCCACCCCTTTGTCCCAAAAAGACAGAAGTGGTCAGGAACAATCCACCAACCAAAACCACCATCATAATGTATTTCATCGGCACACGTCCGATAAACAGAAGGAGCAAACACGTCGAAAGCAACAATACTGCGGTGGACATATTGGCCAATCCGATCAAACCGGAAACCAAACCTATGACCACAATCATCGGAAGGAAGGCATTTCTGAAGTCGTCAATATTCTTTTGCTTTCTGGCAAGCAAAGAAGCAAGGGTTGCGATAAGCGCCAATTTTGCGATATCTGAAGGTTGGAATGCCTTGTTGATGACAGGAATGGTGATCCATCTATTGGCTTCATTTACTGTCGAGCCAAACAGGAAAGTGAACAACAAAAGCGGGATGGAAACCAACAACAAAAATCTTCCAATCAAACCATAAGTACGATATGGGATTCTGTGTGCGACCCACATGACCAAAAGGCCCCCAAGTACCATCAAGGAATGATCGATGAGGTATTTTTCAGTGTTACCTCCTGTGTATTTGTATGCCAAAGAACCTGTAGCAGAATAAACTACCACGATGCTGATCACAGAAAGAATGATCACGATGCCCCAAATGATCGGGTCACCTTTCAGATTTCTGTCAAACCATATCTTTATGTTCTCCATCATTTTGCTGTCGCGGTTAATGCTGCTACTGCGGCTTTAAACTGATTACCTCTATCCTCATAGTTTTTGAACAAGTCGAAACTTGCACAGGCCGGGGAAAGCAAAACCACATCTCCGGCATTTCCATGTTGCAATCCCAAAGCCACCGCTTCTGAAATACTTTGAGTCTCCACAATCTTTGGAACCCTTCCCGAAAATGCCTTTTTCAATTTCTCATTGTCCACTCCTAGACAGATCAGCATTTTTACTTTTCCATCAGTCAAATGATACAATGCGGAATAATCATTGCCCTTATCAACCCCTCCGGCTATCCAGATCAAAGGTGATTTGAAGCTGTCAAGCGCATAAGCCGTCGCGTCTACGTTTGTGCCTTTGCTGTCATTGATAAAAGCGATTCCATTGATTGTAGCCACCGGCTCCATCCTGTGTGCTGCATTTTGGAAATCCTTCAATCCTTCCCTGATCGCTTCTTCGGACACGCCAGCCAATGTTGCGGCCAAAGCAGCACACATGGTATTGAGCATGTTGTGGGTCCCTTTCAGGATAATATCTTTGGGGTTTATTGTTAATTTTTTGCCCATAGCTTGGACAGATATGGAATTTCCATCAAAATACCCGCCTTTGTTTTGCGGTACTTTGAGTGAAAATGGCAACCGATCCGCTTTCAGATTCACTTTTTCAAAACCTGATTGGATGAGATAATCGTCAAGCCAAAAAATCGCTGCGCCATTTTCATCCATGTTTTTGAATAGGGATACTTTAGAAGCGATGTAATTTTCAATTTTATAATTATACCTGTCCAAATGGTCAGGAGTGATGTTTGTCAAAATAGCCACAGAAGGTTTCAGAGACTTGAAGCCGTCAATCTGGAAACTGCTGACTTCCAACACCCACCAATCCTTGTCTCCATCCACCAATTGTCCTGCCCAACTTTCACCAACATTACCACCCAAACCGACATTCAGCCCGCCTTTTTTGAGCAAATGGTAAGTCAAAAGGGTGGTCGTAGTCTTTCCGTTTGTGCCGGTGATCGCGATTACTTTCCCTTTGGAATACCTGAAAGCAAATTCCAATTCGTCGATGACAGGAATGCCTTTTGCCAAAGCTTTTTGGACAATGGCTACCTTCTCAGGAATTCCCGGACTTTTGATGATTTCAGAGGCTGAAAGGATTTTTTCCTCAGAATGCATTCCTTCTTCGAATGCAATCCCATTGTCGGTCAAAGTTTGCTTTCGGGATGCGCTGATAGTTCCGGCATCAGATACCCATACCGCATAGCCATGCTTCTTGGCGAGCAATGCTGCTCCCAATCCGCTTTCGCCTGCACCCAATATGGCTATCTTTTTTTCCATCTTATCTCAGTTTCAATGTGGCCAAAGTGATGATCGCCAAAAGGATTCCTGTAATCCAAAAACGGGTTACAATTTTGGCTTCATGGATATTTTTCTTCTGATAATGGTGATGTAAAGGAGACATCAGGAAAATCCTTCGGCCTTCTCCGTATTTTCTTTTAGTGTATTTGAAATAGCTCACCTGCATGATCACAGAGAGGTTTTCTACCAGAAATATTCCGCAGAGAACAGGAATCAACAGTTCTTTTCTCAAGGTCAAAGACAGGACAGCAATCACCCCGCCCAACATCAGACTTCCGGTATCTCCCATAAAAACCTGCGCCGGAAAAGCATTGTACCAAAGGAAGCCAACACAGGCTCCGACAAATGCCGCACAGAAAATCACCAACTCTCCCGAGTTGGGGATAAACATTACGTTGAGGTATTGGGAGAATATGGCATTGCCGGAAACATAGGCAAATATGGCAATCGTCAACCCGATGATGGCAGATGTCCCTGCCGCCAAACCGTCAATTCCGTCTGTGATATTGGCGCCGTTGGAAACTGCCGTGATGATGAAAATCACCAAAAGGATATACAGCACAGGAGTGATGCTTTCACCAAGAAATCCCAGGAAAGTCTCATAATTCAATTCATTGTTTTTGACAAATGGAATGGTGGTCTTAGCCACTTTCACATCCTTGAAGGCCGGAGTTTCCACCACACCTTCCTCGATTGAAACAGGGTTGGTGAATTCACGGATTACCACATCTTCATGGAAATAAAGTGTAGCACCCACAATAATCCCAATCGTAATCTGGCCAACGATCTTGAACCTTCCGGCCAATCCGTCTTTGTTCTTTTTGAAGACTTTGATATAATCATCCACAAAGCCAATAGTACCCAACCAAATCGTGGTGATGAGTAGGAGGATGATATAAACATTATTGACATTGGCAAAAAGCAAAGTCGGAATGATGATCCCTGCCATAATCATCAGCCCGCCCATGGTTGGCGTGCCTTTTTTCGCAGCCTGACCTTCGAGACCAAGGTCGCGGACAGTTTCTCCTATCTGTTTGTTTCTGATCCAATTGATGATTCTATGTCCAAAAGTGATGGTGATGATCAAGGAAAAAAGCGCCGCCATCCCTGCCCTGAAGGAGATATAGCGGAAGACTCCCGTTCCGGGGATGTCCAATACTGAGTCCAGATAATCAAAAATCGGATATAGCATATCAGTCTTTATTCAATAGATTTAGTATTTCTGCCACAACCTTACGGTCATCAAAAGGATATTTCACTCCCTTGATTTCCTGATAGGTTTCATGTCCTTTGCCTGCAACGAGGATGATGTCTCCTTTTTTTGCCATGATGGCAGCGGTCTTGATGGCTTCTTTTCTGTCTTCTATCACCAATGTTTTTTTAAAATCCACGGGATTGATTCCTGCTTCCATTTCGCGCAGGATAGACATTGGCTCTTCATCTCGAGGATTGTCCGAGGTCAGGATTACTTTGTCTGA
>NZ_CDSBKL010000292.1:0-5350 GCF_977115555.1 Aquiflexum sp. | reverse complement strand
CGAGTCGTTTGACCTAAAAGAGGAATTGACTCACATTTCATGTTCCAATGAGCCCAAAGGAACGATCGCTGTCACTGCTACTGGAGGCAAAGCCCCATTTACTTTCCTTTGGTCTAATGGCAAAACCTCTGAAAAAATCACTGACCTGAGCGCGGGGGAATATGGATTGACCGTGACTGATGCCAACGGATGCAGCATTTCCAAGACTTACACGATAGAAGCTGCTGAACCAATGACCATCTCTGCAGAGATTTCGTCTGCCTTGCTTTGTGCGGATGCTGAAAACGGAAAAATTGTACTAGATATCCAAGGAGGAACCGCTCCATTTACTTTTTCTTGGGACAATGGCTCCAAAGAAAAAGACTTGGAAAATGTGCCTTCCGGAGAATACACTGTCAAAATCACTGATCAACTTGGCTGTGAAACGACAAAAACTTTCACTGTCACAGGCCCCGAAAAACTTACTGCAAAAATAGAAACCACTGTGGATGTCAACTGCGAGAGCAATGAGGCAAAAGGTGTGGCTTGGGTAAGTATTAAAGGCGGTAAGGCACCTTATCAAATCACTTGGCTCAACGGAAACCAAAATACCCAAGAAATAGAATTTTTGACTGAAAGAGAGCTTTCTGTGGAGGTAATCGATGCCAACGGTTGCAAAATCACAGAAAAGATTTTGGTTGACTACAGCAATATTGCAGCTAAAGACAGATTGGGATTTGGGTTCAAAAAACTTGAACTGAATCCTGAAGACGAAATATTGGTCGATGATCAATTGAAATTCGAAAGTAAAATATCGGAAGATTTTATTGCCTGGGAGTGGGATTTTGGAGATGGTAATGTTTCTATTGAAAAAGATCCCGTCCACGTATTCAAGATGCCTGGGGAATTTGAAGTAGTCTTGAGAGCTTATGATATTTTTGGATGTTCTTCTGTTCAAAAAGAGGAAGTCAAAGTCAATGAAGTCAGTAAATACCTGATGATGCCTAATGCCTTTTCTCCAAACAATGATGGATTAAACGATGTATTCAAACCAGAAACCAAAGGAATCAGCGGATACAAAATGGCAATCTTCAATAAATGGGGTGAATTGATTTTTTCAAATGATTCTCAAAATGCAGAGGGGTGGAACGGGCAATTGAACGGTCAGCTTTTACCAAGTGGAAACTATGTTTACAAAGTCAGCTACCTTACCCCCAAAGGTGAAGAGATCGAAAAAGCAGGCACTGTCACACTCATCAGAGAAAACAAAATGGCGTCAAATGGTGTATGGTAATCAATCCACGCTCACCTTATGGCAAAAACCCTGCGCCTGATTCTTGGCGATCAACTTAATATTCAGCATTCGTGGTTTGATGAAGTAGACCCTGAACATATCTATGTCATGATGGAAATGAAGCAGGAAACTAGCTATGTCCGCCATCATGTCCAAAAGGTCATAGGGTTCTTTTTGGCTATGAGAAATTTTGCTGAAACCCTTCAAAATCACGGCCATCAAATAATTTATTGGAAACTTGATCATCCTGAAAATACCCAAAACCTTACGGCAAATCTCCATCAGCTTATTGAAAAACACAACATTTTCAAGTTTGAATACCTGCTACCGGACGAGTACAGGCTAGATCAGCAGCTATTAGATTTATGTATCTCCCTTCCGATCCCCTCCAAAAAATTCGATTCAGAGCACTTTTTGACTACAAGAGAGTTTTTGGCAGGTTTTTTCAAGGGAAAGAAAACATTCCTGATGGAGACCTTTTATCGGGAAATGAGGAAGAAATACAATATCCTCATGGAAGGCAAAGAACCAATTACCGGAAAGTGGAATTATGACCATGACAACCGAAACAAATTTCGTGATCCCTTGATGCTAAAGGAACCTAAGGTTTTTGCTAAAAATGTATCCCAAATACGAGACCTTCTCCAAAAAATGGAGGTAGAAACTATAGGGACTGTTGATGAGAAAAACTTCGAATGGCCTGTTTCAAGGGAAGAAGGCATTCAGGTACTTGACCATTTCTGCGAAATGCTCTTAGACAATTTTGGAGAATACCAGGATGCCATGTACACAGGTGACCCATTTTTATTTCATAGTCGGCTTAGCTTCAGCTTGAATACGAAAATGCTTTCCCCATTGGAAGTGGTACGAAAAGTTGAACAATATTGGCTTGCCCATCAGGATAGGATCAACATCTCCCAAGTGGAAGGATTTATCAGGCAAATCATCGGATGGAGAGAATATATGCGTGGGGTATATTGGGCGAAGATGCCTGAATATGCCACTTTGAATTTTTTTGGACATGAAAGGAAATTACCGAAATTCTACTGGACCGGTAAGACCAACATGAGTTGCCTGAAACACAGCATAGGACAATCTCTTAGTAGGTCTTACGCACATCATATCCAAAGATTGATGGTGACAGGAAACTTTGCTTTATTGGCTGGAATAGCTCCTGATGAGGTGGATGCCTGGTATTTGGGAATCTATATCGATGCCATTCAATGGGTAGAAATCACCAATACAAGAGGAATGAGTCAATTTGCCGACGGAGGGATTGTAGGAACCAAACCCTATGTTTCATCAGCCAATTACATCGACAAAATGAGTGATTATTGTAAAGGGTGCTACTATGACAAATCCCTAAAATCAGGTGAAAAAGCATGTCCTTTCAATAGCCTTTATTGGCATTTTTATCACAGAAATGAGAATAAATTAGCTAAAAACCCAAGAATTGGAATGGCTTATAAGACTTGGGAAAAGATGAAAGACAAATCCAAAATCCTGGAGCAGGCGGAATGGTATCTAGCCAACCTGGAGGATTTGTAGAATAAATTGTTTTTTACTTCAACCTGTTGAACCGCTTCATAATCTCCAAAACCTCCTCTTTGGGCAAAGCTTTTACTATCCTTCCATTCTTTCCCGTCATATCCTCTGCAGCAAAAAGAGAATTGATGATGGCTTCTTCGGTAGCCTCAATGGTGGCAAGAAAAAGTCCACTCATGTCATCATTTTGCAAGTAGGTAGGTTTTTGAAGTTCAAGGGTTGGGGAAATATGAGAAATCAAGTTGCCCGAATAATTGGAAAAAGCGATCACATAATCCCCCGAACCATTGGAGGCAATTCCTCCTGTTTTGGCTAATCCCATCATGGCCCTTTGTGCCATTCTTTTTAGATTCCTTTCATTGACAGGCGCGTCGGTAGCTACTACGATCATACAAGATCCATCTACTGAAGCCAAATGCTCCATAAAACTGTATTTACCCAATTCGACCCCAACCGGAACCCCATCAATCTCCAAAATGCCTCCGAAATTGGTCTGAACCAAAACCCCGACTGTATAGCCGCCGAGCGATTCAGGGAGCTTCCTGGAGGAAGTTCCGATTCCCCCTTTGAATCCAAAACAAACTGTACCTGTTCCCGCTCCGACATTTCCTTCCAAAACTTCACTTTCAGTGGCATTTGAAATAGCCAAAACCACATCTTCAGGATTCACATGTCTCCCTCTGATATCATTGAGGTATCCGTCATTGGTCTCTCCGACTACTGCGTTTACGGATTGGACCTGATCATTTTCTGTTTGTGACAAGGTATATTCTACAACCCCTTCAATTCCGGCAGCTACTCCCAAGGTATTGGTGAGGATGATTGGTGATTCTATATTTCCCAATTCTTCAATCTGCGTGGTTCCTGCAAGTTTTCCAAATCCATTTCCAACAAAAACTGCAGCAGGAACTTTTGATTGGAAAAGATTGCCTTGATGGGGAATGACAGCTGTCACTCCGGTTCTGATATTCTGTCCTTCTATAATTGTGACATGTCCTACCCTCACCCCTGCCACATCAGTAATGGCATTGTGTATACCGGTAGGCATGACTCCGATATAAATACCCAAATCTCTGGGCCTTGATTGTCCAAAGGCTAATGATTGTGACACCATATATATAAGGAGGAAGATAATGGAAGTTTTATTTTTCAAAATATGGCATTTAGGTTTATAGCAGTTTCAATCAATGTCATTTCAATACTCCTTTGATCGGTTTCTTTTCAAGTTTTCATTTTTGGAAAAAAATAAAAAGCCAAGTCTTGGGTCTTTTGCATGGCCCTATATTTTAACATCAATCAATTTCCGAGAAGCAATCCGAAAAAACAAATCTTTTTGAGGTGCGTACAATAGGCTTAAATTAATTATGATTATGCAATGGAGTTTGGAAAGGATTGTTCCTCAAAAGATTTTGGGAGTCAATCACAGATTGGAAATGATAAAAAAATATCTCCAATCAATTAAAAAAGAAAAATTGACAAAAGTCAAAAGGGGTTGAAAAACCCCTTTTTTTGTTCCATAATCAATCTTTCAACCCTATTTTTTAAATTGCTAGTGGTCATATAAATGCAAAAAAATGCATTTTGTAAAATATTTTTTGAAAATTATTAGGAAATGAAAATCAAATAATTGTATTTTTACGACAGTTAAATGATACTGATTCACCCATATCACCCATTTAGCTTAATAAAGGCTTAATCTATCTCAACTGCCTACCAATTTTGTTCATTAAATATCTCGCTATGATGACATTTCTTACATTTCCATCGAAAGAAAACCGCAGCGGTTTCCCCTTTCTACTTTCCTTGATAATAGGGTTCATTTGTTTTTCTTTTACTGAAGGCTATTCCCAAAAAGCTTCTTTGTTTGAAGAATTTGTAAAAGCAGAAGGAGAAAAAAATACTGATTTTCTTAGAAGTCTCGTAAATGATAATGTCCCGACTATCCTTATCAAGGATTCGGCTATCCAATTTGGAGGTGAGGGATTTCCCCAAAAAGTATCTACTGATGTCAAATCGATTTCAACTTTGGAATCGGAAAACAATATTTTTCGTACTGTAAAACTTTTGCAGATCAATTTGGGCAGTGATTCAGAAAAATCAGCCCTAAGAATCAACCTAGAAAATCTAAAAGGTTTTTCAAACCTTGCCTACATTTTTATCAATTCGGAAATCCCCCTTACTGCTGAAGAAGTGGGAATAATGGTTACCGGATTTGAAGAAGGCGATGTCATTCTTTTATATCGGGTCAATTCTAATTTTTAATCCTAAAACTGAAAAACCATGAAAACATTTTTCCCATTTTCATTTCAAAAGCTTCTATTGACAAACCTCTATTTGGTTTTGATGATTGCAGTTTTCGCGGGTAGGGTTTCTGCCCAAGTCGACAACAGGGTCCCTTTCAAACATAGGGTTGGAAATCCTGCTCCTGAAAAAAACATTTTTAAATTCAAAATTTTTGCTTTTTAGCTGTTTTGCTATGTTTCTCTTTATTAACTCTTGTTGCACGGAAGGTTGGTCTGGAGTTATCGACCA
>NZ_CDSBKL010000291.1:0-5357 GCF_977115555.1 Aquiflexum sp. | reverse complement strand
TTCTGAAGTAGAAGGCGTGTCGGCAGGACGCACTATCGGAGTTCCATCCTGCTCCAAATGCTGGAAATATCCCTTATGTACCGGATCGTGGCTATGTTCGTCCAACCATCTGAAGGCCTTGATCGCCATGTCTAATCCTGCAGAATCTCCCGTAGCACCAAAATATGCTGCCAAGGCATAGATACCGAAGCTATTGCCATAGGCTGTTTTATGAGGGGATTTATCCAAAAGAGGCGATCCAGACCTGTTGACCAATTGATAAAAACCTCCTCTTTCCTGATCCCACATTTTGTCTCTTAGGAATTCAAAGCCATGCTTGGCACCATCGGCGTAATGCGTTTGTCTTGGATACCTTGCGGCGGCTTTGGAATTGGACCAAAGGTGTCTTGCCTGCGTCACAATCATCTTTTCCTGACTGTTGTCCTTAAGCTGAAAATCGAATGTGAAATTGCTGAAGTAACCTCCGGAATCAATATCAATGGCTTTAGGGTACCATGTTTCCAAAAGGTTTTCCCTGAGTGATTTTTCCATTTCATCGGCTAAGAGCTTGTATTTATTTTCTTCGACTTCTGATTTTTCGGTTTTTTGGCAGGAAGAAAGGAAAAGAAGGGAAAGAAAAAAGAGGCTGATTTTCAGTTTCATAGATTGGTTGTTTTAGGCAATCTTAAAATTATTCAAATTTTTGGATTGTAAAAAAGAAAGAAAATCATCTCCAAAATAACAATTCCTACTTTTAACATAAATCAAAGCAATTATTTAAGCATTGTCCAAAATCATATCCGAAGCTTTCTCCCCTATCATGATGCAGGCAGCGTTAGTATTGCCTGAAATAATGGTGGGCATGATGGATGCATCGGCTATCCTGAGTCCTGAAATCCCTTTGACTTTCAGCTTTTCGTCCACAACCGCCATATTGTCCTGACCCATTTTGCAGGTACCAACAGGATGATAAAGGGTCTCCAAGCTTTTTTTGATATGTTCTATCAAGCTTTTTTCATCGAATTTCTTGGGAAGATAAATTCCTGACTCACTGAAATCCTGCAATGGGGAAGTCTCCATCACAGTTTTGGCTTTCAGCATTCCTTTTATCAAAACCTCCAAATCTCTTCCGTCTGAAAGGAAATTGGGCTGAATCAAAGGTGCTTCAGTTGGCTTATTGGACTTCAGACCAATAAATCCGCGGCTTTCAGGTCTGATCAAAATCACCATAATTGAAAATCCGCTTTTGTATGGAAAGGTCTTGTAATCATATATGTCTGTGCTGTAATCTGCTGCCACAGCCGAAACAGCAAGATGAAACTGCAAGTCAGGCCTTTCCAAACCTTCCTCTGACGCTAAAAATGCATTGGCAGTCAAAGGACTGTTTCCCAAAGGTCCTTTTTTGAAAAGTAAGTAATTCAAAAAGGATTTACCCATTTGAAGTGGTTTCAAGGTATGGTTATCAGTGTGGATTTTGGAAAATGAACTCACTCCCGACCAAACATGGTCAATCAGGTTTTGACCTACTCCAGGTAGGTGATGAAAAACTTTGATCCCAAATTTGGCGAGGTAACCCTTGTCACCTATCCCCGAAAGCATCAAAATCTGTGGGGATTTGATCGCCCCGGCACTCAGGATGATTTCTTTGGAAGCGGTGATTTTTTCCACCTCACCTTTTGCATTGAGTACTTCTACACCGGTGGCTATGAGATTTTCGATCAGGATTCTTGTCACCGTTAATCCTGTTTTTACTGTCAGATTTTTCCTATGCAAAACCGGTTTGAGGAAAGCAATTGCTGTGCTTTGTCTTTTGTTATCTTTGATGTTGAACTGAAGCATAGAGGCACCAAACTGCTTAGCGCCGTTGTATTCTTCATTGTGGGGAATCCCGTTTCTTTGGCAGGACTCAATAAATACATGTCCCAAAGGGTGTGGCTGACGGGAATAGCCAATATGCAAAGGACCTAGTTTTCCATAATATTCCCCGGAGAAATCCTCATTGTGCTCGGATTTTTTGAAAAAGGGCAACACATCCAGGTATGCCCAACCTTTATTCCCCAAAGCTTCCCATTCATCAAAATCAAGTTTATTTCCCCTTACATAAGCCATAGCATTGGTACTGCTGCTACCACCCAGGACTTTTCCTCTTGGCACAAAAAGTCTTCTTCCATCTACATTTTCCTGTGGCTCCGTCCAAAAAGCCCAATCCACTTCTGACCTATGCAGTTTAGTATAGCCACCTGGTATATGGATTTCTTGCTTGGTATCCTTATCTCCGGCTTCAATAAGCAGAACAGAATTTTTTGGATTTTCTGAGAGCCGGTTTGCCAAAACACATCCTGCAGAACCTGCGCCAATAATGATATAGTCGAATTGCATTTGGGTTACTTTTGGGTTTATTGGATCAAAATAAAAAAGGATGCGAACTCTTCAAAGTGCCGCATCCTTTATGTTTTTCTTTGATTTACAAATCAGGCCGTAATTGTTTTTTCGTGCATTTCCTTGATCTTCCTGCGGAGAATTTTTCCCACATTGGATTTTGGCAATTCATCGGCAAAGTACACTTCTCTTGGAACCTTGTAATTGGTCAGGCTTTCTTTTGAAAAAGCTATGATTTCCTCAGCCGTTACCGATTTGTCTTTTGCTACTACATAGGCGACCACTTTTTCATTGGATTTGGGATCAGGCATGCCGATGACGCCGACTTCCAACACCTTTGGATGGAGTGCAATGGCATTTTCCACTTCGTTTGGATAGACATTGAATCCCGAAACGAGAATCATTTCTTTTTTTCTATCGACGATTTTGACAAAACCATCTTCATCCAAAATGGCAATATCACCGGTTTTGAACCAGTCTCCGTCCATGACTTTGGCTGTTTCTTCGGGTCTATTCCAATAGCCTTTCATCACTTGTGGTCCTTTGATACAGATTTCCCCGCGATGTCCTATACCCAAATCTTTTCCTTCATCATCGATGATTTTGACATCGGTATTGGGCAAAGGAATCCCTATGGTACCGATTCTTTCTGTACCGTCTATCGGGTTGCAGGTAGCCACAGGAGAGGTCTCGGTCAGTCCATAACCCTCTGCCAATGGCACACCAGTGATTTTCTCCCATTTTTTGGCAGTAGCTTCCTGCACGGCCATACCACCACCGACTGCAACTTTGAGTGTGGAAAAATCAAGGTTTGCAAAACCCTCAGCATTCATCAATCCATTGAAAAGTGTGTTCACACCTGTGATAACGGTGAATTTCACTTTGCTGAGTTCTTTGATAAATCCAGGCATATCACGCGGATTGGTAATCAGGACATTGTGAGCCCCGATCTTCATCATCGCAAGGCAATTGACTGTCAGTGCAAAAATATGGTATAGGGGAAGTGCGGTTATAACTATCTCCTCCCTTTCCTTCAGTTTTGGTTTCATCCATTCAGAAATCTGCTGCATGTTGGCGCAGATGTTTCCGTGGGTAAGTTCAGCCCCTTTGGATACGCCTGTAGTTCCGCCTGTATATTGGAGATAGGCGGAATCGGCTAAAGTCATTTCCTCTCTTTTGTAATTGCCGGATGCGCCCAAAGACATCGCTTTTTTCCATCCAATAGCTTTTGGAAGGCTGTATGCCGGCACCATTTTCTTGACATATTTGACGACAAGGTTGACGATAGTTCCTTTTAATCCGCCCAACATGTCCCCCAATTCTGTGATGATGACATGCTTTGCTTCAATTTCCTCATATATTTTTTCAAGATTATTGGCAAAATTTGCCAAAATCACAATCGCTGACGCACCCGAATCATTGAACTGATGCTTCATCTCTGTGGGAGTATAAAGTGGATTGGTGTTGACCACCACCATTCCGGCTCTCAACACGCCAAACATAGCTACGGGATATTGGAGGCAATTTGGCATTTGAATCGCAACCCGGTCGCCTTTTTTCAACTTCAGGTGATTTTGGAGGTAGGAAGCAAAGTCTTTGGACAGCTTGTCTACATCATTGAAAGTAAGGGTCTTGCCCATGCATTCATAGGCTATGGAATTGCCGAATTTTTTGACACTCTCTTCAAAGAGATTCACCACAGAGCTATAAGCCTGAACATCTACGTCTGTCTTGACCGAACTCGGGTAAAATTCATACCAGGGAAAATTATGCATAAAGGTTTATTATTTTGGGTTGAATTTGAGTTTATGAATTATCAGTTTTAAATATAAAAGATAAAAGTTTGGAAAAAAATAAAGCCAATTCCCTTTGACAGAAATTGGCCTCACATTGCGACAATTGGGATTTCACTGTAAAATTTTCCTTGCAATCAGCTCCTTCATGATCTCATTTGTTCCGGCATAAATCCGCTGCACCCTGGCGTCAGCAAAAGCCCTAGCTACTGAATAATCCCACATATAGCCATAACCCCCGTGCAGCTGTACACATTCATCCGAAACGTTGCACTGAAGTTCAGTCAAGAGAAACTTTGCTGAAGATGCCATCGCACCATCTACTTTCTTTTGGTTATGCAACAAGACCAATTGATCCGCATAGATTCTGCCTTGCTCTAGCTTCGCTCCCATCTCTGCGAGTTTAAATCTTGTATTCTGAAAATCAGAAACCATTTTCCCAAAAGCAGGTCTGTTTTTGACATAGTCCACAGTAGAGATAAAAGTCGATTCCGCCAATGCAATCGCCGCCAAACCCACAATCAGCCGTTCCTGCGCCAACTCTGTCATCAGGTATTTGAATCCCTCACCTACGTTCCCGAGGAGGTTTTCCTTTGGAACTTTCACATCTTCAAAAAACAATTCGCAGGTATCCTGCGCATGTAGACCCACTTTGTCAAAGGGAACTCCCTTAGAAAATCCCGCCATGTCTTTGTCCACAATGAAAAGGCTGATTCCTTTGGCACCTTTGCTTGGGTCAGTTTTGGCTGCCACGACCACAATGTCACAGAGAAAGCCGTTGGTGATGAAGGTTTTGGAACCGTTGATGAGGTAATGATCACCTTTATCCTCAGCAGTGGCCCGGATAGCCTGCAGGTCAGAACCGGCGCCAGGCTCGGTCATGGCAATGGCGGAAATCAAATCCCCGCTGATCATTCCGGGAATATATTTGGCTTTGGCAGCTTCTGTCCCGTAATGATGGATATAAGGAAACACAATATCAGAGTGAAGCGGATAGCCAATCGCAGGACCCGAGCAACCGGAAAGTCCCAATTCCTCGATAAAAACCGCATTGTACCTGAAATCCTGAATTTCCAAACCACCGTATTGCTCAGGGGCTTGGAGGCAAAGGAATCCGTTTTCTCCAAGTTTCTTCCAAGATTCCCGGGTGACTTGCTTGTCTTTTTCCCATTGGGCATTGTTTGGAGTGATTTCTTTGGCAATAAA
>NZ_CDSBKL010000290.1:0-5382 GCF_977115555.1 Aquiflexum sp. | reverse complement strand
TTCTTGGCACCAAGTTTTTTTAATATTTTTTTCCTATGGGTAAAGACTGTATTTCTAGAAATAAACATCCTGTTTGCTATTTCTTGAGAATTAAGCCCATCCAACAAAAACAAAGCAACTTCTTTTTCCTTTTTGGAAAGGGATATTTCAGGAATTGGTTTCTTCCCATTTTCATGGGTGATCTTTTCTCCGTCTTCCTTGATATAGGAATAGCTCCAATCATACCCTTTAAGATGCTCATTGTTGGTTATATGGAGACCGATATGCAAGTCAAAAATGAAGTTTCCATTCTCATCAATCAGATATGGCTTGGCTTTGGTAAAAAACCAGATTTCTTTTTTGGTGGTTTTGTGAATCCAACGCAGGGTATAAGACAATTCAAATGTCCTTTTCTCCGAAATACTTGCCTGTTGGAATGCTTCCAAAAATAAATTGTTGAATGCCACATGTTCTTTCGCATCATCCGGATGCAACGCGGATATCACTCCTGCGAGACCATTTGTCCTCAGAAAATCGGCAGAATACCCACTTAGCTCTTGGATATTTTCTGTAAAAAAAGGCAAACTCATATCCCTGTAATCAAAGCAACCAATGATGATTCCTTCTTTCATCCCCAGACTTTTATTGATCTTTTGAAGATCTTTTATCATCTCTTCTTCATCGGGATGAGGGATAAATTCTCTGTCATTTTTATAGGAAAAAAACTCCGATAACTTTTTCTGATTTCTTAATTCCTCCAACAAAGAAATGTCCATATACTCCAATCTAATGCTATCAGTTTAATTTTTGACTTTTAATTTACGCAATTCCCCTCAAGTTTCAATTTCCTAATTTCTTCTTGATTTCATTAAGTTTGATCAATGCCTCGATCGGAGAAATGGTATTGATATCTATTGAGGCTAACATCTCCTGTGCCTCTTTGAATTTTGGATCGGCATCGAAAAGGCTCAGCTGATAATTGCTCTTTGGCATGTCTTTGATCCGGTCTTTTGGAGCAGACATTTCTTTGTCTTTTTCCAAATGCACCATAATCTCAGAAGCCCTCAAAACAATAGGATTTGGCATTCCAGCCATCTGTGCCACATGGATACCAAAGCTGTGCTCACTCCCGCCTTCCTTCAATTTCCGCATGAAGATCACTTTGTTCCCCACTTCTTTTACTGAAACGTTGAAGTTTTTGATCTTTGGAAAATCGTCGGCTAGTTGGTTGAGTTCATGATAATGTGTAGCGAATAGGGTTTTTGCTCGGAATTTTGGGTGATTATGCAAAAACTCAACAATGGACCAAGCTATGGATATGCCATCATAGGTAGATGTCCCTCGCCCAATTTCATCCATGAGTACGAGACTTCTGTCAGAAAGGTTATTGAGAATGCTTGCTGTTTCAGTCATTTCTACCATAAAAGTGGACTCTCCTTTGGATAAGTTATCTGAAGCACCGACTCGTGTGAATACCTTATCAATGATACCAATCCTTGCATATGATGCAGGAACAAAGCTTCCCATCTGGGCCATGAGGACAATCAATGCGGTTTGCCTCAGCAAGGCTGATTTTCCGGCCATGTTTGGGCCGGTAATGATGATGATCTGTTGGCTTTCATTGTCTAGATAAATATCATTTGGGACATACTCCTCCCCTACCGGGAGCTGTCTCTCAATGACTGGATGCCTGCCGTCTTTGATTTCCAATGAATCTGTATCTGATATTTTCGGCCTGCAGTAATTGTTTTTTTTGGCAATGACCGAAAAGGAAAGCAAGCAATCCACTGTTGCCAAAATCCTTGCATTCTGCTGGATTTGACTTACATATTCCGAGGCATCCAAGACAAGTGCAAGAAAATACTTTTGCTCGATTGCCAGCATCCGGTCTTCGGCATTCAGGATTTTTTCCTCGTATTCTTTCAGTTCCGGTGTTATATATCTCTCGGCATTGACCAATGTCTGCTTTCTGATCCATTCTAGTGGAACCTTGTCTTTATGGGAATTGGTGACTTCCAGATAATATCCAAAAACCTTGTTGAAAGCTACTTTGAGGGATGAAATACCGGTTCTCTGCGTTTCTCTTTGTTGAAGGGATACCAGGTAATCCTTACCTGTATTGGCTAAATCCCTGTATTCATCCAATTCAACATCTACTCCTGAATTGATGATGCCACCTTGATGGATCAGCATGGGAGCATCTTCCTGCAGTTCCCTTTCTATTTTTTCCAATAAAAATTCGCATGAACTGATCTGATCAGAGAGTTTTTTGAGGGAATCGTTTTTGGAGTTCTTCAATATCCCTTTTATAGGCAAGGTATTTTTTAAAGCCCTTTTCAGCTGATTCATTTCACGGGGGTTAATCCTTCCAACAGCTACTTTGGAAATCAGCCTTTCCAAATCCCCAATATGCTTCAAGTGTCCCAAAATTTCCTCGCACAATTCCGGAGATTCAAAAAAATAATCCACCACCTTCAACCTTTCTTCAATAGGCTCTTTCTCTTTGAGGGGCAATACCATCCATTTTTTCATCATCCTGGAACCCATGGGCGTAATGGTCTGATCGAGGATATTGATGAGTGGAACGCCTCCGTCCTGTTGTGAATAAACCAGTTCAAGGTTACGGATGGTAAATTTATCCAACCATACATATTTTTCTTCTGCGATCCTTGAAATCGAAGAGATATGTTTGACCTCTTTGTGTTCGGTTTCCTCCAAGTAATACAATATGGCTCCTGCTGCAATAATGCCATGCTCAAGATTTTCTATTCCAAAACCCTTTAGATTAGCTGTGGCGAAATGCTCAGTAAGCTTTCCATAAGTATAATCCAACTGAAATACCCAGTCTTCACAATGAAAGGTCGTAAAATGGTCTTTAAGAATCTCCTGCGCTTTTGCTCGGGCTGCTTTGGAATATATCACTTCTGAAGGGCTAAAGCTTTGTAGGAGTTTTTCTATATAAGATTGGGAACCTTCGGAACACATGAATTCACCTGTAGAGAGATCCAAAAAAGAGATCCCCATAATTTCCTTTCCAAAATAAACTGAAGCGAGGTAATTATTTTTTCTTTTGTCGAGAACATTATCGTTGAATGAAAGACCGGGTGTCACGAGTTCTGTAACCCCTCTTTTGACGATTCCTTTGACATCTTTTGGGTCTTCAAGCTGGTCACAGATAGCAACCCTGTTTCCGGCCCTTACCAATTTGGGCAAATAAGTATCTAAAGAATGATGAGGGAATCCCGCTAATTCTATATGCGATGCAGCACCATTTGCTCTTTTGGTCAGAACAATGTCCAATACCTTACTGGCCTTGATGGCGTCCTCACCGAAAGTCTCATAAAAATCCCCTACCCTAAAAAGAAGCAAAGCGCCAGGATGCTTTGCTTTGATGGCATTGTATTGTTTCATCAAAGGGGTTTCCTTCACTTCATTTTCCTTCGCCTTGGCCATATAGTCCCTGAATTGATTCTTTGTATTACTTTTGAATATTATTAAAAGCTGAAATTAAAAGATATCAAAAGGGAATCAAAACCGCATGAGAAAATTAAACATGGCAGAGCTTAACAGGCTCACGGTGGAGGAATTTAAATCGGAAAGAAAATCTCCTATAGTAATCGTCTTAGACAATGTAAGAAGTCTCAATAATGTAGGTTCGGCATTCAGAACTTCGGATGCTTTCCGTGTAGAAAAAATATATCTATGTGGTATCACAGGGACACCTCCACATAAAGATATCCAAAAAACTGCACTTGGAGCTACGGAGTCTGTGATTTGGGAATACTTCGATTCGACCTTTGAAGCGATCCAAAAGTTACGGCAGGATGGTTATACTGTCTGTACACTGGAGCAGGTAGACAATAGCATCATGCTCCATGAATTTCACCCAAATCCAGACTTAAAATATGCTTTGGTATTCGGAAATGAAGTTTTTGGAGTGGAAGATGAGGTGATCCAAGCATCCGATCATGTCATTGAAATCCCTCAGCTCGGAACCAAACATTCATTAAACATATCAGTGACGATGGGGATTGCTTTGTGGGATTTGGTCGTCAAAATGGGGATTTTGAAAAAATCGTGACAAAAAAAAAGAGGCTTACTTAGTCTCTTTTTTTATTTCTATATTTTTGGGTATTTGTGTTAATCCTCTTTAAACCTGTCTACTATATAGAGAAAAAGATTGAATGACAATGTTGAAATTTCCTCTTTCTTGGAATCTTTTTCACCTCCCTGTTTATATAGAGGATTTTCCTTTTTTAAGGTCGTTGATGTAGTGGCTTTGTTATCCTTCGTCGGATTCAAAGTATTCTTTTGGTTGTTTTCCTGTCTTGATTCAAATGCTGATGATTCGGAATTTTCAAAGTGTGAACCTGCCTCATTATTTTTAGGCAAATCAGGGAAGTTTCTTTCCCTTTCAGTTTGCGCAAAAGAAACAAAACTCACAAAGAATCCCAAAAAGAGGGTTAGTTGAAGCTTTTTCATCCCCGAAGAAGAAATTTTGGTTACTTGCAACATTTATGATGGAGGTTTGAGTAGATTTAACTTCCTTCTAAGGAAGAAAGTTTTCAAATATAGAAAAAATTATTAATCAATGCAAACGATTGACTTTACTGAATTTCAAAGAATTGACCTCAGGATCGGTACAATTATCAGGGCTGAAAATTTTACGAAAACGAAGAAGCCGGCTTATAAAATTTGGGTTGATTTAGGGGTTTTAGGAATCAAAAAATCATCTGCACAAATCACTTTTCATTACCAACCGGAAGAACTTGTAGGCAAACAGGTGCTTTGCGTTTGTAACTTCGCACCAAAACAAATTGCCGATTTTATGTCCGAAGTTTTGGTGACAGGATTTGACGACGGAACAGGTCAGATTATATTGGCCACCGTGGACAAAACCGTTCCCAACGGGTCAAAATTACATTAAGAAAAAGACTACATGCAGATTTCAAGACCTTGCTCTGAAAGTTTTACCTGATACACTTTCAGGTCAGGGCATTGGCCCGAAAGAACATTCCCGGATTGGAGGTCAAATCTATATTCATGAAGGGGGCAGACTATTTCATTTCTTACAATGGTGCCTTGGAGCAAAGAAGCCATCCTATGCGGACAAAATGCTTCAAAAGCATAAAAAGTCTCTCCATTTCTGGAAACACAGATTTTTTCACCGCCTAATTGGACCAACTTGATCCGCTTTTCAGGAATCATTGCAAGCACCTGCTCTTTACTTTGTCCAAGTGTAAATGTTTTCATTAGCAAGTTTTAAATGGTAATTTAGAAGTCTAAACCTAATATAATCATATCATGAAAAAAATAATATTATTGCCCTTTCTGTTCCTGGCAGGGGCGATTTTTGCCCAAAATCTGGAAGGTGCCTGGAAAATGACCCATCAAAATGGCAAA
>NZ_CDSBKL010000289.1:0-5385 GCF_977115555.1 Aquiflexum sp. | reverse complement strand
AAATCGCCTTAGTCATGGTTGGAATCCTTTTGGCACTTCAAGTGAATAACTGGAATGAAGCCAGAAAGGATAAAAAAAAGGAAGCGGCCTTTCTAAATCAAATTCATAGCGAGTTTACCGACAACAAAGCCCAATTCGAGAGATTAAGGGCACTTCATAGTAAATCCTTGAAAAGTTGCGATTGGATGCTTGAAAACCAACCCTTTACATCCGTCTCCATTGATTCGCTCAGATACCATTCCCTTTGGTCTCGGGTATCCTATACATTTGACCCTTCCTATAGTAGCATCGAGTCTTTGGTGAATTCCGGGGCTATAGATCTCATCCGGGATGTTGATCTTCGAAATGCATTGATTGGTTGGAAAGATCTAATGGTCGATTATTTGGAAGAAGAAAAGGAAATGAGGGAGTTTACTACAGCACATGTGATTCCCTTCACACTGGATAATTTTAAGCTCTATAATGAAGAGGAGCGTTTTGATGCAGTCCTGAATTTTGATCAAAAACAACTGAATAAATACCTGAATCTTATTGCAAGAAAGAAACGAATTCTTCAGGCTATCTTATATGGGTTTGTAGAACAAGACCTTATAGGAGGTTCACAAGCAGAGTTTCAAAAAGTGGCAAATACAATGGACTTGATTATTGACAGAACGAAACAGAACAAATGATCTCCTTCTTCCGCAAAATCCGCCAAAAACTCCTTTCCGAGAACCGGGTCACCCGGTATTTAGCTTATGCTGTAGGAGAAATTCTTCTGGTAGTAATCGGAATCCTGATTGCCTTGCAGGTTAATACTTGGAATGAGAACAGGAAAAAGCTTGCCGTTTCCCGTGAGACAATTGTGAATTTAAAAGCTGAATTGGAGGAAGCTAATGTGGAACTGGAGCGAGCTTACCACTTTAATCGAGAAAATCGCAGGTTATCCCAAGAATTCATAGATGGAGAAATCAGTTTAGATTCCTTGAGATTAGCGCCACATAAGGTATTTTCATATACAGGCTTTGCACAAATCACCCTTAATCTCCCCATTCTGGAACGTGAACTCAGTTCTGATAAAAGTATTCAAGGAAAAGAAGAATTGATTCATCAGCTGCGGACTGTCCAGAACGAATACAATTCCATAGTGAGCATCATCTCAAATATGGAGAGACTTTGGAGTAATCAAGTAGCTCCATATTATACCAAAACCAATACAATGGTGGTCTATAATCAGTTTTTGAATAAAAAAGAAATTGAATTGGAATTCCTACTCCCTATTTTAGAAGATCAGGAATATAAAAACCTCGTTGCAGCCATCAATTCTTTTTCTTTTCAGTTGGTGGATAAAATGAAAAGTTTAAATGAAAATTTAAGTATCACCATTAGCTATCTTGAATCTGAAAAACATTGAAAATGATCTCCTTCTTCCGCAAAATCCGCCAAAAACTCCTCTCTCAAAATCGGGTAACCCGGTACCTGGTCTATGCTCTGGGAGAAATTGTACTCGTGGTCATCGGGATATTGATTGCCTTGAGCATCAATACCTGGAACGAAAACCGGAAGGACCGGGCGATGGAAGCCAATTACCTTAAAGGAATTTCGGAAAACCTGGAAGGAAATATTTCAGAATTGGAAGCGCTTATTTTGGACGACAGTCTTCTTCTTGACGGATACACCATCCTTGTCAGGGCATTTTCAGATAAAACGTACCAATCCAATCCCAACACCTTGATTCAAACCATTTTTAAAATCCAGGTCGTCAATTCCTTCGAAGGAAACAGTATTGTTTTCGAGGATCTGAAGTCATCAGGTCGAACAAATTTGATCCGTTCCGATTCCTTACGCTACAAGCTGCAAAGCTATTACAACCAGATTGAAATCATGGTTACTTCTGAAAAGGAATTGAATAATCCGGCTATTTTGGAACTGAGAAATGAACTCTTTATCACAGATGAGGTAGGGATCAATGGAATGGAGCGGCTCTTTTTTCCGACCCATTGGGCTTCTGATCTGGATCCGGCTTTGCCCATTCCCACTTTCCTAAGCTTCTTGGATGAAGATATCCAAAGCCCCAAGGCCAAAGGATTTGCAAACCGTGCCGGCTATATCAAAGCCCTTACCCTGGCCAAGCGCAGAGATAGGATCAAGTTATTGACGGCTTCACGCATCCTGAAAGAGGAAATCCATAATTATTTAAGCCATCCCAACCTTTAAATAAACTCCCGATGAAACGAATCTTCTTCATCCTCAAAGAAAAATGGCCGGAGTACATCCTGGAAATCCTGGTCATTACTATCGGAATTTTGGGTGCTTTTGCCCTGAACAACTGGAATGAACATAACAAAGCCAAAACCTTGGAAAAAGAGTATATCACCCGGTTAATCGAGGACTTAGCCAAAGATAGGGCGCAAATAGTTCAAGAAAAAAAGGATACCCAATTGAGGTTGGAGGTGACCATGTATATCTACGATATGATTACTTCTGATAAACCTGTATTTGAAGATACATCTCGTTTTGTGGTGGGTATTCAAATGATTGGCCGAACCAACAGACCAAAAATTAACAATGCCACCTTTGAAGATCTGATCAGCTCAGGCAATGCAAATGTCATTCAAAATAAGGCGCTGTTCAATGAAATTAGAAGTTATTACAGGAACATCCCTTTCGAGTGGTTTGATGAATATACTGATCGAATGTGGAAAGGCTATTTACCTCTTGGAATTGATGCAATTAACTTAAATATGCTCCTGGAAATAATAGATCAGGAAGCAGAAGGTTGGGTCGATGCTAATAAATTCAACGAAATCAACCTAAAAGTAAGCGAGAAGGAATTTGAGCAGATTCTGGGCAAGATCTTGAATTCCAAAGAATTTGAATTCGAAACAAAGAATATAGGACGCTCACACCGTGTACATATCAACTTTCTCCAACGAATGCTTAAAAGTGAGGAAGACCTTATACAAGAGCTCAACGCTTACCTAAAAACGCTATAATAATGATCTCCTTCTTCCGTAAAATCCGCCAAAAACTCCTCTCCCAAAACCGGGTCACCCGCTATCTAGTGTACGCTTTTGGTGAAATCTTATTGGTGGTGATCGGGATTTTGATTGCGCTCCAGGTAAATAATTGGAATGAAGGGCGAAAAGAAAAAGCAAGAGAACGGGAACTTTTAATATTCGCCTTGGAAAATATCAAAGCGGATTCCTTGAGCTTAGATAGCATCCTCTCCAGGACCAAAAAAATAATCGATGTCCACCAAAATCTTATTCTACTTTCGGAAAATAAGCTAACGAGCCAAGCTGTTGGGAATCTCGACTTGATTCGGGCCTCGGAACCAAATATTTTAATCACAAAAAAAAATAATCCCAATCTTCCTAATGAAGTAAAAGACCAAGAGTTGAGGAAAGTTCTTTTGGATCATTATTTGGCTATTGATTGGCTGGAGTATACCATACTCAATCATAATGAAATTATCGAAGTTATGGTAAGACCGTTCCTTGCAGAAAAAAAACTTCAAAATTATGGCAATCAAATTGAAACTGAAAGAAGTAAATTTGATTTAATCAACGATGAAAGATTTATTGAAGAATTCAAAAATGAAGAGCTCAGGCAGGTACTTTTTGAATCTGGAGTAAAGCTGAGAATCATGAGGATCAACGCCGAAAGAGTTGTTGAAAAAAATGAAAATCTAAAGAAAGTTATCACCTCCTATCTCAATAAAAATTGATCTCCTTCTTTAAAAAAATCCGCCAAAAACTCCTCGCCGAAAATAGGGTGACCCGATACCTTGCCTATGCGCTTGGGGAAATTTTATTGGTCGTAATCGGAATTCTGATTGCCTTGCAGGTGAATAACTACCGGGAAGCACAGCAAACCAAATCACGAGAGACGGCTTTTCTCCACGGTTTGCGGTCAGACCTGTTACTCAACCTAGATGAACTGCAACGTAGCATCGACCGCTACAGCAGGGCCGGAAGATCAGCCGAGGTGATGATCAGCTATTTTGAAGGTGCGCCTATTACCAATACGGATTCTGTAAATTTCCACACCATGGAAGTGTTGTATTGGGATCCATTTATTCGAAATAACAGCACTCTCAGGGAAATGATCAGTTCGGGGAGCCTTGGCATCCTATCGGATGACAGTTTGAAAAATGAACTGCTGCGCATGGAACTCAGCTATGACAAAATCGACGGTGATCAGGAGCATATGCGCTATGACTACCAAGAATACCTCTATGGTCCATTCTTCCGAACCGGGGATGTGGGGCAAGCCTACAAAGATTATATGGCCATATTGGGTGGAGTTGAGCAAGCTGCGAAAAATACAAGAAATGCGGATGTCATTAAAGTATTGCTAAACGATCCAGCTTTTAAAAATGGTTTTTCTCTTTGCCTCCTCAATGCTAAAGATTTGATCAGCAACTTGGAAGAAATGGTGATTTCCACACAGTGCTCACTTGCAAGAATCGATACACTGCTAAACAAAAATGATACCCTATGATCAAATTCTTTAGAAAAATCCGGCAGAAACTCCTTCAGCAAAACAAGGTAGGCAGTTACCTCAAATACGCCATCGGAGAAATCTTATTGGTGGTAATTGGGATTTTGATTGCTCTGAGTATCAATAATTGGAACGAGGAGAGAAAAGAACTGAATTTGGAAGAACAGCTATTGAATGCGCTCAGAATTGATTTAATAAAGAATCAGGATAAAATCAGAAGATTGATTCATTTCGATTCCTCTTTTGTGGCAAGAAATGACATATTATTAAACCTTTTGAAAGATAAGTATTCCACATATAATGATTCACTTCAAAAATATTTCGGAAGAATAAATACCTACGTGACATTTTTTCCTCAGCAAATGGCCTATGAAAATCTCAAGGCTAAAGGGTTGGGTATAATTAGAAATGACACTATTAGAGGAAACCTTGTTGAGCTGTACGATGAGACTTATTTCCATAGCCTCCATATCGGTGAAAGAAAGAGTTTGTCAAATCATAATGCCCATGAGTATTTCGTCAAGCGATTGTATCCAAGTGATCATGGTGCTATTCCTAATGATTTTGAATCATTGAAAGTAGATACTGAGTTCATCAACCGACTGGCATTTATCACAGAAGAAAGGAAAGGCATGCTTTTCCAATCCAGATATATGTTGAACAATACAGATCTATTAATTGAATTGATTGAGAAAGAAACATTAAAATAAATGCTTAAATTCTTCAGAAAAATCCGGCAAAAACTCCTTCAGCAAAACAAGGTAGGCAGTTACCTCAAATACGCCATCGGAGAAATTTTCCTTGTGGTAATCGGAATTTTGATAGCACTACAAATAAACAATGCAAATGAGGCACACAAGGCTAGGCAATCTGAACGGGTTGTTTTAAAAAATCTTGTCC
>NZ_CDSBKL010000288.1:0-5389 GCF_977115555.1 Aquiflexum sp. | reverse complement strand
CAGAAAAAAGCGAAAAATTTTTATTTTTTTAAAAAAAGCACTTGAAAAACCAATAGGTAATGTTGAAAAAGTTAATTGTTTTGGATTGCCAATTGCCAAACCAAAGTAATGTAATCAATCTTTATCATTTCAATTTGAGTACATGCACCCCGATGGCATAGCCATAGGTTTTTTCATCGGAACTATAGATTCTGATTTTGTTGCAAGCTACACCCAAATCTGTTTTGGACCAGGTTTTTCCTCCATCTTCAGTTTTGAATCCGGTCTGAACAGTACCCACAAATCCCACTTCCTCATCAATAAACCCAATACCAAATTGACGGGCTGCATGGTCTACCACCAAATCGACTTCAGTCCATGTTTTTCCTCCGTCTGTGGTTTTGGCGATTCTTTGCTGTTTCACTTCAGGATCAGGATTGTACGATTGTATGGTTACATAGCCTACTTTTTCAGATGGAAAAGAAACTTTCCAAGTGGTTTCGAATGGACGTTGAGACCTATAGACCTCCTGCCAAGATTTTCCGCCATCCACGGTACGAAGTATTAGGGCATTGGACTTGGTAATGTCTTCATCTGTGGCCGCACAGACAAATCCTTCCATCTTGTTGAGCATTTTTATGTCAAAAAGCATTTTTGCAGGGCTGTCCATTTCTTGGGAGAACCATGTTTTGCCGGCATCATGTGAGATCATGATGTTAGCAGGACTTCCTACCCTACCCACTGCGAACAGGTGTGTTTTGTATCCAATTTCACCATGATTGATATATTGCTCTTTGACTACATCAATGGCGCAGAGCCCTTTTACATAAGGTCCATTGTATGGGACAGGATGCCAAGTGGTACCTCCGTCAACTGTTCCATATAGGGGTATTGTATCTGTCACGTTAGGAAAATAATCTGTGCCAACGGTACCAACAAAGCCTGTTTTTTCATCCAAGAAAGCTATGGTTCGAAAAAATGATCCTTTGGCTTCCAATTGTTTTAGCCAAGTAACTCCACCATCTTTAGTGTGGAAAATGCTTCCAAATCCATTGACATACCATCCTGTTGTTTCATTGATAAAAAAGATATCATCCTGCTTGCCGGGATAGGGTTCAGTATTCAATTTTTCCCAAATCAAGTCATTTTGCCCAAGGACTGAACCGATCCCAAGGACTGTAAAAAAAAGGATCAGGAAGAAGCTGTGGAGGTTTTTCATGTTAGAATATTTTTGATGGGTCAAAATTATCTGCTAAGCCAAATCAGACCTATAAAAAAATTAGAAACGCAGGTTTTGAAGGATAAATGAGTTTTAGAGTTTGAAAGTTTCAGACCCTAGGAGACATAAAAATGTGAATAGGAAATCAAACAAAAACCATAGCTGTCCTTTATCTAAATCAGTATTGCAAACAATTGGCTGGGGTAATTGTCCTGTTAATGTTTAAAGGCATTTCCTAAACAGGCCTTTAAAAATTAAAAAAAAATCCCTGCCGATTAAATTGACAGGGATCTTTACCGTTAATAAGAAAGTCTATTTCTTTTCTATTTCTGCTTTCATCTCCTCTATATTCAGAATTTTGGAAATTTGATTTTTTTCAACTTCCCTAAATTTGGTGAGCTGTACGTCAATCAGGTTGGTAATCTCTACCCTAACTTCCTCTGCGCCATCTGTCGGTCTGTAGTCACCTGTTCCTGCCACAGAATTCAAATGTGCCAATTTATTGTTTAACCTGATCGGGAAGTTCAATGGATCCTGTCCGCTTCGGTTTTGGGTTTGATACAATTCTTTTTCTATATCAGAAATGGCTTTGATAATCGGATCAATCCTCCTTTTCTTCTTAGGGTCTTTTTCTATCAATGCATTGAGCTCATCTCTGTACTTTCTGATAATTATGATGGTCTCATGTGTTTCTGTTAGTTTATCCCTGACATCCAAAAGGAAATCATACTGAGCCTCTAGATCTTCCTGAGAGGATTCATATCTAGGATCCGCCAAAACTTTGAAATTCTGTTCCTCAGCCTTGCCATCCACAATCAATCTGACAATATAATCACCCGGCACAACCTTTGGTCCACTAAGAGGACCTGACCACATAATCATCCCCTCAAAACTTTTGGCATCAGGTATGCGAAGATTCCAGTTGATTTCATTGGAACCGGTTTTGTACTTCAACGTATCTTTTTCGATTCCTTTGGAAGAAAATTCTCTGAGGAGATTTCTCTTGTTATCGTAAAACTCTACCCTGACCTCTTCTTTGGGTTCGTCCTTAAGGTGAAAATAGACCAAAACCCCACCAGGCCTGTTTGTACCTGCTGTTTTTGACTCTCTCTTCACTCCATCCATTCTGTAGGAATCCTGAGGCTTAAACAAATGGAATGGCTTCATCCCAATCTGTTCAGACATTTGATGAAGGACAGTAAGGTCATCCACAATCCAAAAACTCCTGCCTTGGGTGGCTGCTATCAAATTGTTATCCTTGATGGTCAAATCTGTGATGGGAACAATGGGTAAATTGAGCTGAAATGGTTTCCAGTCTGCTCCGTCATTGAAAGAAATGTACATACCGGTTTCAGTACCAGCATAAAGAATTCCTTTTTTAGCCGGATCGGCTCTTACAACTCGGGTAAAATGCTGTCCGTCTATGCCGTTGACGATTTTGGTCCAGGTTTTACCATAGTCAGAAGTCTTGTATAAATAAGGTGCGTAGTCTCCGTTTTTATAGCCTGTTGCCGCAAAATATAATCCTCCTTCCTCAAAAGGATGGCCTTCAGTGCTATTGATCTGTATCCATTCAGGAAGGCCTTTTGGAGTTACATTTTCCCAGGTCTTCCCATTATCCTTAGAAACATGAACCAAACCATCATCAGAACCTGCCCAAAGCACCCCCTTTTTCAAAGGTGATTCTGAGGCGGTAAAAATGGTACTGTAGTATTCCACAGAGGTATTGTCTTTGGTAATCGGACCTCCGGATGGACCTAGTTTTTCTGTTGCATTCCTTGTCAAATCCGGGCTGAAAGTCTCCCAAGATTGCCCGCCGTCTGTTGACCTATGAAATTGATTGGAAGTTGTATAAAGGACTTTTGGATCATGAATGGAAAAGAAAATCGGAAAATTCCACTGAAAACGATATTTCATATCCTCTGCACCATGCCCCATGGGATTGTTTGGATAGACGTTGACAGTTCTGGAAGTTTTGTTTCTATGGTTTTCACGAGTCAAATACCCACCATAGGAACCACCGTAAACAATGTCATTGTCCAATGGGTCAGGAGCAATCCAACCACTTTCTCCACCGGCTGTAGTTTCCCAATCATCCTCGGTTATTCCTCGCCCATCATTCCTATGACTGATCCTCAGTGTTGAATTATCCTGTTGCGCACCGTAAATCCTGTAAGGAAAGTGATTATCAGTCGTAACCCTATAAAATTGAGAAGTCGGCTGATTCATATAAGTAGTCCAAGAATCACCACCATCAAAAGACACCTGTGCTCCGCCATCATCAGCAATAATCATTCTTTGATTGTCTTTAGGGTCAATCCAAAGGTCATGGTGGTCTCCGTGAGGTGCGTTGGAACTTTTAAATGTTTTTCCTCCATCTGTAGATTTATGGTAACTGACATTCAGTACATATACAGTGCTATCACTTTGGGTATCGGCAAATAATCTGGTATAATACCAAGCTCTTTGTCTGAGGCTTCTGTCCTCATTGGTTTTTTCCCAGGTTTCTCCTCCGTCATCAGATCTGAAAAGACCACCGTTTAGGTTTTCTACCATTGCCCATACACGATTTGAGTTGACCGGAGAAATGGTAACCCCCATGATTCCCAAAGTTCCTTCCGGTAATCCTTTGTTGGTTGAGATTTCTTTCCAAGTTTCTCCTCCATCGGTACTCTTAAACATTTTGGATCCCGGACCACCACTTTCTAAGCTATAGGGAGTTCTTTTCAATTCCCAAGTAGTCGCAAACATGATATCAGGGTTTTTTGGATCCAATACCAAATCCACAGCTCCTGATGTTGGATTAACAAACAGTTTTCTATCCCAGGTTTTGCCTCCGTCAATGGATTTGTAAACTCCTCTTATATCTGTTGGCTTGAATATATCACCCAAAACCGCCGCTAGGACAATATCGGGATTGGTAGGATGGATTCTGATTCGCGATACAAAGCGTGATTCTTCCAAGCCAAGACTTGTCCAGGTTTTGCCGGCATCAACACTTTTCCAGAAGCCATATCCAAAGGAAACATTGCCTCGGACAGTCTTTTCTCCTCCTCCGACATAGAGGATATTCGGATCTGACTCTGCCACAGCGACAGCCCCTATAGATCCTCCAAAATATCCGTCAGAAATATTGCCCCAGGTTTTTCCTCCATCTGTGGTTTTCCAAACGCCACCGCCTGTGGAACCAAAATAAAATGTATTTCTTTCAGAGGCTACTCCCGTTACTGTTGCCGATCGGCCTCCCCGATGAGGGCCGATGTTTCGCCATTGAATCGCTTCATAGATTTTTTCATCATAGGATTGGGCATTGATCTCTTGGCTGAAACAGAGAATGAACAGAAGTCCAAATGTCCAAATCAATCGTATCGTTTTGATCATAGTTCGATGTTGGTTATGTATGACGAAATTTAATTCTTTAAAAGAGAAAATTTTACAAAAAGTGATTTCTGGCAAATATTTGGTCTAAAACAAAAAAGGCTTCCCTTTAAGGGAAGCCTTTCAAAATCTTAATAAAATAATTGTTATGCTTCAACAGGAACAACGTTGACGTATGATTTACCGTCAAACTTCCTTTTGAACAAAACTTTTCCAGGTACAAGAGCAAATAAAGTATGGTCTTTGCCGATACCTACGTTTTCACCTGGATGGTGTTTTGTACCTCTTTGTCTGATGATGATGTTTCCGGCAATTACTGCCTCTCCACCAAATTTCTTCACACCAAGTCTTTTACTGTGTGATTCTCTACCGTTTCTGGAACTACCGACGCCTTTCTTGTGAGCCATGATTTTATACGTTTAGGACTTCTTGCGAAATCTTATAATGAAATGTTTTCAATCAATACTTTAGTAAAGTTTTGTCTGTGACCATTTTTCTTTTTGTAACCTTTTCTTCTTTTCTTTTTGAAGACGATTACTTTATCACCTTTAAGGTGTTTTAGAATTTTTGCAGTTACTTCTGCACCTTCTATAACTGGGGCGCCAATGGTTACTTTGCCATCGTCTAACAACAAAACATGATCAAATGAAATATTTGACCCTTCTTCTTGTTGCAAACGATTCACAAAAACCTTCTGGTCTTTTTTAACTTTAAATTGTTGCCCTGCTATCTCTACAATTGCATACATAGTTAATGTGTTTTTCGCTTATTTGATTAAAATCAAAACCTTATCCAGATTTTGAGGGTGCAAAT
>NZ_CDSBKL010000287.1:0-5415 GCF_977115555.1 Aquiflexum sp. | reverse complement strand
AGGGTGACAGTATGGAAATAAAACTTTTGTTTGATTAAAAAAACAACAAAACATTTTTGCAATTCGGGAAATTGTCCTTAAGATTGCCGCATCAAAAAAAGCTTTTATGTTTTTCACAGCCAACAGTCTACATACGATGAATCTCTACGGCAGCCTTGCCGCAGAAAGCTGTGTTTTGGGTGGATCTATTTCCATGTTTTTTACAACCACCACCATTACGGGGTAATTCCCGTTTTCATTCCCATATAGACCCCTTATCTTTAGGTCCATTTTGGACCTCAAAAGCATATTATATACGCCAAAATCAAAACATTCATTTTTATGAAAATCTTAAAATTCGGAGGATCGTCAGTAGCCAATCAGGAAAATATCCGGAAGGTATTTCAGATCATAAAGAAACAGGCTAAGAAGGATGAAATCGCAGTTGTTTTTTCTGCATTGGGAGGGGTCACGGAAGTTTTGCTCAAGAGTGCCGTCAAAGCACGCGAAGGGGACAAATCCTATACCGACGAGATCAAAGTTTTGGAAGACAGGCATTACGACCTTGTCAGACAACTGATCCCGATACAACAGCAATCTACCGTTCTGACTTATGTCAAAGTCCGCTTCAATGAGTTGGAGGACCTTTTTCACGGCATTTACCTGATCAAAGAATGCTCTGCAAAAACCCTCGATTATGTTGGAAGTTTTGGCGAAAGGCTTTCCGCTTTTGTTTTGGCTGAAGCATTGAAAGTAGAAGGTTTGGAAACCCACTACCTTGATGCAAGGGAAGTCATCCGAACCAATAACCGCTTTGGCAATGCCAAAGTCGACTTTCCTGTTACCAATGACCTGATTCAGGACTATTTCCACAGCCATCCGGGGATGAAAATTATCACGGGTTTTGTGGCGGCAACAGAAAAAGGCGAGACTACTACGCTCGGAAGGAGTGGGTCAGATTATACCGCAGCAATATTTGCTTCAGCCCTTACAGCTGACACATTGGAGATTTGGACGGATGTATCGGGCGTGATGACTTCTGACCCAAGGCTCGTGTATTCAGCTTTTACCATTCCTCAGTTGACCTACAACGAGGCCATGGAGCTTTCCCACTTTGGGGCAAAAGTGATTTTCCCTGCCACCATGCAGCCTGCGATGCGGAAAGGGATTCCGATTTATATCAAAAACACCTTTGAACCTGAGCATCCGGGTACTCTGATCAACAGTGACGCACCCACAGGAAAACTGATCAAGGGAATTTCTTCTTTGGCAGGAATATCCCTTTTGAATATCCAAGGTGCGGGTTTGATGGAAGTGGTCGGCGTTAGCAGAAGGGTATTTGGGGCTTTGGCGGATGCAGGAGTCAATATTATTTTGATCAGTCAGGCTTCCTCAGAACACAGTATTTGCGTAGCAATCAAAACCAATGAAGTCTCTCTTGCCAAAGAAGCGATAGAAAAGGAATTTATCAATGAAATCCGGAATGGGGAAATGGATCCAGTGGTCGTGGTTTCAGAGATGGCGGTAGTAGCTGCTGTGGGAGAAAACATGAAGCACAATCCCGGTGCGAGTGGCAGGATGTTTATGGCTTTGGGCAGAAACAATGTCAATGTATATGCCATTGCTCAGGGAAGTTCAGAATTGAATATCTCTGCGGTAGTATCCCAAACCGACCTTCAAAAAGCACTCAACGCACTCCATGAGGCTTTTTTCCTTTCTGAGAACAAAGTGTTGCACGTCTTTTTGGTTGGCGTAGGACTGATTGGAAAAGCCTTGATCAAGATGATTTCTCTCCAAAGAAAGAAACTCCAAAAAGAAAATGATTTGGATGTGCAGATTCATGGGATCGCCAATTCAAGGTATATGGCCTTCCATGAAGATGGGTTTGACTTGGCAAATTGCCCGGCACCTGAAGATGCCAAAGGTGCGCAACCGATGGATCTTGGCAAGTTTATCAAACAGATGGAGGACATGAATTTTTCCAATACTGTTTTTGTGGATTGTACCGCAAGTCAGGAAGTAGCGGATACTTACGAGCAGGTTTTGGAAGCCAAAGTGGCCATCGTCACCCCAAACAAGAAAGCCAACTCAGGTTCTTTGGAGAATTATAAATCATTGAAAAAACTTGCCTACAAGCGCGGGGTCAAGTTTCTTTACGAAACCAATGTGGCTGCCGGACTTCCTGTGATCAATACCCTTCAGGACTTGATGTTGAGCGGAGACAAGGTTTTAAGAATTGAAGCAGTGCTGAGCGGATCGATGAATTATATTTTCAGTGAATTGGAAAAAGGCGCACCCTTTTCGGAAGTGGTCAAAATCGCCAAAGAAAAAGGCTATACCGAACCCGATCCAAGGGATGATTTGAGCGGCATGGATGTGGGGAGAAAAATCCTGATTTTGGGAAGAGAAGCCGAACAAGATTTACACTTCGAAGACATTACGATTCAAAGTATGGTTCCTGAAGACTGTAGGGAAACAGCATCCATCGATGAGTTTTTTGTCAAACTTCAGGCACATGATGGTGAATTTGCCCAAATGCTGGAAACTGCAAAGTCCAAGGGTGAAAAACTCCGCTTTATGGCTACTTTGGAAAACGGCAAAGCAAAAGTAGGCTTAAACTCACTAGACAGCAGCCATCCTTTTTATACTTTGAGGGGATCAGATAATATGATATTGTTTACCACCGAGCGCTACCATGACTTCCCGATGATCATCAGAGGTCCGGGTGCAGGTGCAGATGTGACTGCCGCCGGAGTTTTTGCAGATGTGATACGTTTGGGTAATTTCTCAAGATAATGGAAAG
Organism: Aquiflexum sp.; assembly: GCF_977115555.1. NCBI lineage: Bacteria > Pseudomonadati > Bacteroidota > Cytophagia > Cytophagales > Cyclobacteriaceae > Aquiflexum > Aquiflexum sp. Next base: position 2,633 of record NZ_CDSBKL010000287.1, on the reverse strand, counting down.
GTCAGTTACAGCTTTCGCCCCGGCCACTGTTGCCAATGTTTCCTGTGGATTTGATATCCTCGGATTTGCCATTGACCGATTGGGAGATAAAGTGACAGTTTCTTTCAATCGGGATGGGATCTTGAGAGTCACTGGAATCGAAGGGGATGGGGGAAAACTACCTTTGGAAGCTGATAAAAACACCTGTTCTGTGGCTATTCAGGCTCTTCTCAACAAATTAGAATCGAAACAGGGTATTGATATTTTCCTTGAAAAAGGATTACCGCTTGGTTCGGGAATGGGTTCTTCGGCTGCAAGTGCCGCTGCGGCATTGGAAGCTGCGAATGTGCTTTTGGGCAATCCTTTTACCAAAGAAGAGTTGGTTCCTTTTGCAATGGAATCAGAGCGGATCGCCTGCGGTTCAGCCCATGCGGATAATGTTGCCCCCTCGATTTTGGGCGGTTTTGTGTTGATCAGGGATTATGATCCATTGGATATTGTAAAGCTACCGGTTCCAGAAGGAATCTTCTGTACTTTGGTCCATCCCCATATAGAATTGAAAACTTCCGATTCGAGGAGTGTTCTGCGCAAACAGATTTCGCTCAAAGAGTCAGTGATGCAATCAGGAAATATTGCGGGATTTATAGCGGCATTGTATAAATCAGATTTGGCTTTGCTCAGTAGGTCTTTGAAAGATGTCATTGCCGAACCTTCCCGGGCCTTGTTGATTCCGGGCTTCTATGAATTGCGGGATGCGATCAAGTCCATCGGGTCTTTGGGTTCGGGAATTTCCGGCTCAGGACCTACGATATTTGTTCTTTCTGCAAATGAGAAAATTGCCAAAGAAGCAGGGGAGAAAGCCAAGGAAGTATTCCAAAAAATCGGTCTAGGCGTCGATGTATATGTGTCGGAAGTGAATAAACGGGGAGCGTTTGTACTTGAGTAGATTTGAGATATGAGACAAGAGATTTGAGATCCGACCTGAAAAGCGAGAAATTCAGAATTATGAATTAATAATGAAAAATGCGGTAACTCGATAACCCGACAACTAGACAACGCGAAGCAGACAACAATTACAACCAAGAGATTCTTCGCTGCACTCAGAATGTCGGATCCCCAACCCGATAACTCGATAACCTGACAACGCGAAGCATACAATAATTCCAACCACTACAACCCTTCCCATGAAATTCTACAGCACCAACAACCCCCACCATATAGTCAGCCTCAAAGATGCCGTGGTCAAAGGACTTGCTCCGGATCAGGGATTGTATATGCCAACGGAAATTCCGGTTTTGCCAAAGGATTTCTTTGAGAAGTTGCCGAATATGCCTTTCCGGGAAATCGGATATGAAGTCATTAAAGTGCTTTTCAATGAGGACTTGACCAAAGAACAGATCAGGGAATTGGTGGACCATACCTTGGCTTTTGATGCGCCATTGGTAAAAGTGGAGGAGGAAGTGTATGCATTGGAACTGTTTCACGGCCCTACCTTGGCATTCAAGGATTTTGGGGCGAGATTTTGTTCCAAGTTGATGGCAATCCTGATGGAAGGGGAGGAAAGGAAAATCCGGGTTTTGGTAGCGACTTCAGGTGATACAGGCAGTGCCGTGGCCAATGGATTTTTTAAAGTGGAGGGGGTTGAGGTTATCGTCTTATATCCAAAGGGAAAAGTGAGTGAATTGCAGGAAAAACAGTTTACCACCTTGGGTGAAAATATAACCGCCCTAGAGGTGGATGGGGTTTTTGATGATTGTCAGGCTTTGGTCAAGCAAGCTTTTTCTGACCTAGAACTCAATCAAAGGATGCTTTTGACTTCTGCCAACTCTATCAATGTGGCGCGGTGGATTCCGCAGTGTCTGTATTATTTCTATGCCTATTCCCGACTGCCAAAAAATCAAAAGAAATTGGCCATCTCAGTTCCAAGCGGGAATTTCGGTAATCTCGGAGCAGGGATCTTGGCTGAAAGAATGGGCTTGCCTATTGATACATTTATCGCATCTACCAATGTGAACCGGGTTGTTCCTGATTTTTTATCGGGCAGTGATTTTCAATCCAAACCTTCAGTTGCCACCATCAGCAATAGCATGGATGTCGGCAATCCGAGCAATTTTTCGAGGCTTTTAGCGCTGTATGGCAATGATGAAAAGTTGTTTCGGGAGAAAGTGAAAGGCTTCTATTTTGATGATCAGGATACCCAAAGAGCGATGGTACGTATCAAAGAAGAAACCGGCTATATCATGGATCCGCATGGGGCTGTGGGGTATTTGGGTTTGAGGAATTACATGAAAATGAATCCCGGTAAATACATAGGGATTTTCCTGGAAACCGCCCATCCCGCCAAATTCAAATCTGTGGTAGACGAAACTTTAGGCATTGACTTGCCCATACCTGAAAGATTGATGGCGTTTATGAAAGGGGAAAAGCAAGTGATGCAAATGGGTAAAAGCTATGAGGAGTTTAAGAGTTTTTTAACCAACCTGCCAAAGTGAGTATCCCCTTGCCAAAGTGAGTGAAGACACTCACTTTCATTGACTTCCCACCCGCCAAAGTGAGTGTCTCCACTCACTTGCGTTTCAGATTTAATTAGGGATGGGATTTAATTGAGGAGATGGGCAATAGCTTTGAGGAGTATAAGAGTTTTTTAACCAAAC
>NZ_CDSBKL010000286.1:0-5454 GCF_977115555.1 Aquiflexum sp. | reverse complement strand
CTATTTTTATATAAATCAGTTTGTTAGCATTCCTTCAATATTTAAAACTCTCCTTCAATTCTTGCACTTTCTTCATGTCGGGATCTGTCAATATGATCTTTTGGGTTTCGTGAAGAATAGCCGGATCAAATGGTTCGGTGGTTTTTTCATACTCAGCCTGAAAATCCTTTCCCCAATAGGCAAAGGCATCTTCTATGATTTTCCAATAAGCGAGTTCCACGACCTGCTGTCTATAATCATTATTTGGCACTGACATAAAATCGGGAAGCGCTTTATAGGCAAAAACGGGTCCTCCCTCAATGGTATATCCTTGGATGATATCGGTCACTTCAAACCGCTCGTACCCCATTTCCCATATATCATAGGCGGGCAGATCCGCCTCCGGAACAATGTACAAAACGCCATTGATGTCGGTGTTTGAATCTTCTTGGATGTTGAGGTAATTCAGGTAGTTGGGAAAGATCGTATCTCCTTCTACCAAAATATAATCCTTGGAAAAAGTACTGTCGACATTGTATAATGGAATGTCAGTTGGCCATGCAAAAGTCCAAGACCGCTTGTAGCCTTTGAGGTGTGCCGGGAGATAAGGCCCGTCATAGGTTTTATCCAAAAGCCCCGTTTCAATCAGTTTTTTGGACATCAATGAACCATATCCAAACATGCCCACATGACCTTCGGGAATCTTGAACGTAGGTATTTTCTCTTGGCAACTTCCAAGTAGGAAAGCTAGCGCAGCTGAAATAGTTAGAGTAGAAATCAGATTCATGTTTTACTTTATATCATCCAAAAACCTAAATGTCACAATATAAGCCTTTTCAAGTTCTTCTTTTGTCGGGCTATGCCTGGCTTCGGGAATAAAAATCCTAATGTCTTTATCCTTTCTCAGGAGAGGAACAAATTTTTCAAAAGTCACTGGTGGAATCTGATCGTCTTGGCCCCCATGCCAGAGAAATATTGGTGGATCATTTTTGTCAAAGTAGGTGATCGGTTCAAATACAGCTAAGTTTTCTTTCGACTCATATTCCTCAGGCGGGAACAGCGCTTTTCCCACTGCTTGATACTGTTCATTTTCGTGCTCGGAAAAAATCCTTTCCACCACATCCAAACCATCCACAGGACCTGCAAAGTTGATGACTGCTACGATTTGAATGCCATCATTTAGCTTATAGGGATACTCCGGATTGTTTTGGGCAAAAGCTACATTGGTCGCTATATGCGCACCTGCAGAAAAACCTGTCACAATCACATTATCCAAATTCAGATCAAATTGGCTGTTGTTGGCTTGGAGAAAATTCAAAGCATAGGTCAGGTCGCTTGTAGCAATAGGAATCCCTCTTTTCAAGCGGTAATTCAAATTGACCACATTCAGGCCTTTCTTCAGGTAAGGTTCAATGTATCTTTCTTCCTGACTTTTGTCGCTGAAATAATACCCTCCTCCGTGAAGGAAAACAATGGTGAAATTGCTACTTCCAAAGGATTTCGCTTCTTGAGAGAGATAAATGTCCATATTTTGCTCCGGATCCGAACCGTAGGAAACGTCCTCCAATACTTGATAAGTGTTGGCTCGTTCATCTATAGATTTATCATTGCTATCGCTCAGTTTTTGAGAAAAGGCAGATTGAAATACTGAAAGGATCAAGATCAGGGAAAGCGTCTTGGTTTTCATTTGGGTGGGTTTAGATTACTTTCTACTTGGCTGCTGCTGGGTGCTACAATGAATGCCGCCACCTTGCCAGTTTTGCATCATGGCATCTATAAATACAATCTTTCTTCCGGGAAACTGTTCTTCAAAGATTTTACGGACAGCTTCTTCTTTTTCTTGGGAGGAACCTGCAGCAGTGTAGGTAGGCAGAAGTACCAGGCCATTGGTCACCAAGTAGTTGAAATAACTAGCTGCCGGAACTCTTAATAAAGTATCTCCAACTTGAAATGCCTCTGAAGGAACAAAATAATCAGGCGTAAAATCAAGGGTAAATTCATTTTCAACCACTTCCTTGGTCACTATGATTTGCTCGGGTATCAAATCCGGCAAGGGTACTTTTATGATCGCGAAGGGCTTTCCGTCTTGGTCTTTGGCATTTTGGAGAATCTGAAAATTCTCAGTCATGCGTGCATAGTTCATTTGATTGATGGGATTCAGGTCTTTTTCATCCTCGTCCACCCAAGCCAATAAAATAGTAGTGGGATTGACAAAACGCACAAACTCATCGGTATGGCCACCTGTGCCACCCCCAACATAATTACCGGTAATCCTTCGATAAAAATAATGCGGGTCATCAGCCAAGCCTTCTTTCATCCAGATGATATTACTTACTCCCAAGACCCGTTTGAATTCCGATTCAATCATCTCTCTTGACATTTTGGGGTTTCTTTGAAATACCGTTGCCTCGCACAAAATCAAGGTTCCTTTGCCATTGACTTCAATTGCTCCTCCTTCGTGGACCACATCCGTTTTGATGATCTTTGCATTTTCCGCCACAGCCATAAGACTGTCGACGCTTCCTGTTTTCATCATGCTTTGTTTATTGCGATTCCAGGCTGCATTTACACTGTCCATATTGCCTTCGTAGCGTAACTCCAAAAATGCCGGTAAACCATATCCATCCCAACCAAAATCAGCCACAGCCAATTCTCCATTTCCGTTTACCAAAAACGCAGCTCCATGGTCTCTGATCCAATAACGCTCTCCAGGCATGATGTACATTTTGATGCCTGAGGTATCTACTCCCATACTGAGGAGATTTGCGATAGCAGTCTGTTTTAAGCTGTCATTCTCAAAAGCCATTTTAACAGTGACATGAGGTTTTAAGGCGGAAATCATCTTACCAACTGCAGGATAAAAGCGTGATGTGGAGTCCTTCTCCCAACCTAACCACACCGCATCATGGGTTTCCCACTCTGCAGGCATGTAAAATTCGTCAGCAGGACGGCTGTCATCTTTTTGGTTGCAAGCCCAAAAAAGGGCAGCAATTGCTACTATATAAAGTATCTGTCTCATTGATTTTTATCTGAAAACCATGTATCGCAAAGTATTTTCTATTCTCCCTCTTCTTTTTACCGGAACAATTTCATTTACAATCCAATCACAAAGTCACGCGTTATTTTTTGGATGGTGGGAGTTCCGGCAATTTGCATGTCACGGACCAACTCTCCTTTGAGAATGTCCAGTGCAATTTCAACTCCTTCCTGTCCCAAGGCCCCGAGTCCCCAACAAAATGGCCTTCCTATGCAGACTGCATTGGCACCAAGAGCCAAAGCTTTGAATATATCCGTCCCCCTTCTGATACCTCCATCAATCAAGACAGGTATTCTGCCTTTTATTTCGTCAACTACCTCAGGCAAACATTCAATGGTGGACCGAAGGCTTTCCAATTGCCTGCCGCCGTGATTGGAGACAATAATTCCATCAGCTCCATACTGTATTGAAAGAGCTGCATCTTCTCGTGTTACTATTCCTTTTAGGACAATTTTCATGTCACAGTTTGCTTTTAGCCAGTCTATGATTTCCCAAGTCAATCCCGGGTCATCAATCCCGGTTCCTTCAGGTAATATCCCCTCATAATTCCCCATTTTTAATTCTTTGGAATTTATCAGTTTGGTCAATGTGGTCCCGCCTCTTTCCCTATTTCCGATAACAGGGGTGTCCACTGTCAATACACAAACCTTACATCCAGCTTTTTCTGCCCGCTCAAGGAGTTTTTTGGTGACTTCTCTATCTGTGGTTGGGTAAAGTTGAAACCAAAGGTCTGCTTGGGATTGATCCGCGATTTCATTCACAGAATAGTTGGAAACAGAAGAAACAATCATCTGATGTTTTTTCTTGACTGAAGCTTTTGCTGTTGCCACTTCCCCATCTTGATGAAAGAATTTCTGAAATCCGACGGGGCTTAATATGATTGGATTATCCAAGACTTTTCCAAACAGTTCAACTTTGGTAGAGATATTACTGACATCAATCAATCTACGGGCTCTGATTTGAATTTTTTGATATGCCTCAACGTTTGCCTTTACGGTTTTCGAATCGTCAGCTCCTCCATTCAGATAATCAATAGCGTCTTTTCCCATGACTTTTCCGGACAAACCTTCCAAGTCAAAGACATTTTTAAACTCCTGCTTTTCATCTTCATGGAATCGACCTGAATGGCATCCTGAAAGCGATATCATCGGTACAGCCAAAGCCAAACCCGATAATCCGACCCATTCAAGAAACTTGCGTCTTTGAATGTCAGCGTGTAGGGGAGAGTTTAGATTGTTCATATTATTTCAATGCATCCCATTCCTCTTGTGAAGCTTTAGATTTCTGATATTCCATCAAAGAATACCAGCCATCTTTTCCCCTTACTAGCAACATTTCAAAATGTACCAATTCTTTTATCTCTTCTTTACCACTTTCAAATGAGGTGAAGTAGAAAATTCCTGATTCATGCGCTGTTGTTTCACTGCCAATTCTTTGTGAAAAGCGAAATTCAACCTTATCCTGTTTTCTGCCTGCCTTAGTATCAATAAATCCTTGCTTCCAATTTGCTAGAGCCACTACTATACTATTAGAAATTTTATTTTTTCCAGTAGCAAAAATGACCACAGCATCTTTATGATAGAGTGCCGAATAACCTTCAAAATCACCCTCTTTAACAGTTTGAGAAACTTTGGCCCAGTATCGATCAAGCTCAGCCAATCGAATCGAATCTCCTGGCAACTCTTGGTTAATATGCTCGGTGGGCTTTTTATCCAAGGCATTTGCTGTTGCTATACTTAAAAAAAGTAGTGCAGATAATAGAAGTAGTGTTTTTTTCATGTGTTTATATTTTGAATTTTGGTAGTCATAGGACTTATGAATCAAAATCACTTTAGATTATATCTATAGAGTGCACTCGAACCTTTAGTAAACGGTAATTTTCCCGCCGTCCAATTGAGCAATTTCCAAATTGTCAGCATTCTTGAGACTGAGCAAATGTTCATACTTCTCTTTTTTGGAAATATCTGTGGTAGATACTTTTACCTTGTATCCTTCATTTAAAAACTTTTGGGTGTTGAAGCTTCCAATAAAGCCTGAACCTCCGATGATGCCTACTTTTTTCATGATTGTTTTATTTGGTTTTACGTATACTCTATTTGGTTTTCGACTTACCCGCATCTGTTACAGGCAGTTCATTTGGATATTCCTTTCGATTGCAGTTGTATGGTATTTTTTTCATTTGGCATTCACGAAAGAATTAGAATTTCATTAAGATAAAAAAAGCATTCCATCTTTTGACCTATTCAAGTACGAAATGGGGGTATTACTTCCCCAACGTACGGAATCTATTTCCGGGGGAAGGATTTGGAACAGGGAGAAAGTTTTAATAGATGTTATAGTAATTTATTAAACGATTTATACTTTCAGTACTCACTTAAATTGTACCGATTTTACATGAATTTTTCTTCCAATAGGTCCTTCAAAAACAAATGCAAGAG
>NZ_CDSBKL010000285.1:0-5477 GCF_977115555.1 Aquiflexum sp. | reverse complement strand
AGGAAAGAGAGAATCGATACTTTGCTATCCTGCTTCTCCAGAAGCAGGATAACCTAGAACCTTACCTTCCCCATTTTCCGCCGCCAACAAAATAGCCGATGGTGAATCCAAAATATTCATTGACAGATCGACCTACGACTTCTCCGGCGATGTTTTGGAGATCGCTTTTAGGGACAAAATTATATTCAGCGCCTATCCTGAATTTTCCCAACTCTACTCCGGCTCTCAGCATTGGAGCCCAAGCAAAGTTGGCTTTGAGCTCGCCCAGGTCACCGGCGTCGATATCGGTGGTTTGGATGTCAATACTGCTCAATGCATAGTAACCAAAACCTCCGCCGATGTAGGGTGCTGCTTTACCTTTGCCATAGTTGAAATAATAATTTGCAGTTCCTGAGATGGAAGCATTTGCTGATAATTCACCGGTGTAATCTTTGGGGATTTCGTAGTAAATCACGTCTTTGGCGAGACCTGCCACACCCATCCTGAGGCCCAAGGCGATGTTTCGTCTGACCAAGATCTGTGGTTCAAAATTGACCAAAGCCCCGATTCCACCGCCTTTTGGTGCCGCAGCACCAAGATCCATCTGAAATCTAAATCTGTCTGTCTGCTGACTGTAGGCTGTTTGGACGGCAAGCAATACAATAATAATGGTGAGTAACTTTTTCATTTTTTTGATTGAAGTTTAAATTTTTTGTGGCTTTGGCCTGCCCAAGAGCTAAAGTCTTGGGCTTGGCTGCAGCTGTTGGTTTAGCCTCTATAATATTGACAATCGAGTGAGGTTTTACCCCTACCTATCTTTTGAACTTTTTTTAAAGTATATTTTCAAACTCTCCTTTTAGAAAACCCTGAATCCAGCTCTGAATCCCCACCACCATTGGCTGGAGATGTTTTCAGAATAGGTTTTCTCATTTCTGATTCTGGTGTTGGTATAAGTAAAAAGGTCGGGATGTCCGTCAAAGGAATTGTCAAAGACCCTGAAATTGATGGTAGGACCTGCAAAAAGGGCCAACTTCTTAGACACTTGATAGTCACCGCCTAAATAGAGTTTATTGATTAGGTTGAGCGCCTGCGTATTTCCTTTATTGAGTTGCTCTGAACTGACCTCGATATTGAGGAAAGTCTTTTTCCCCAATCGGGGAGAGGTCCCCAATCCATAGCCATAAGACCATGTCACATCCCTGCTTGGTTCCGGCCTGATTCCAACAAAAAGGATGTTGTAAAATTCCCGCTTTCCGGTGCGTAGGGCTAAGTTTAACGGAAGAACTTCATTGGCAGCAATCTCCACATTATGGTATCCTGAGCGTACAAAGCTGATCAGCCCAACAGGAATCCCACTGACGCTGTCGGCATAGTTGAAGACGCCTAGTTGGAAGCCATCGACCTTGGAGGCAAAATTGAATGCCGCCACTTGCGCTCCTTTCACTTCATGAGCGGTGAAATTGGCCAATCCTGCGACTTGGGTGCCCTCAGTATTTTTGCCCGAAAAGTTGGCTAGTCCTGCCACCTGTACACCTTTTACAGATTTTGGGGAAAAATTAGCCAATCCTGCAATCTGCACACCTTCCACTTGCCCGGTTGTAAAATTGGTCAAACCTGCCAACTGAACTCCTTTTACTGAATGGAGATTGGAATTAAAAAGACCGGCTAACTGCACGCCATCGACTATTCCTCCGACTTGATTGAATAGGCCTGCCAACTGCACGCCTGTCATGTCGCCACGGTTGATATTGAAAAGTCCTGCCATTTCAAAAGCACGGGTTCCCGCAGAATATCCTCCAAGGAGGTTGAAAGAAACATCATTGATGACATTTCCTGATTCGGTGCCGTTGGTACTGACAAAGGGGACAAATGCAAACTGTACAGATACGATGGTTGTATCTTCCGGATTTACGCTAAATGGCTGAAAATTTAATGTACCGATTTTTTCACCGATGCGGTGAAATGAAAACTTCGATTCAACCTTTTCGAGGCTATCGACCGGAGTTTCATTGGAATGGTTTGAGGCTTTTGTTTCTGTTGGAGAAAGCGAAAAGAAAGCCGCTGTTGCTAGAATTTTGCTTATGGTATTCATGTCTTTGGATTAGTTTCAATCCTAGGACAAGCGAAACAAAAAATACCCCTATTCGCATTTGGTAATTTTTAGATTTTTTTTTGCGAAATAAACCAGACCAGAAATCTCCCATACTTATGATGCTTAGTGCCAATAGTGGCAAGCCATGGGTTCCAAAGTCTTCAAATTATCCTAATTCCAATTCCTCAAAAAAACCTCAATCCTGCCCTGCCGCCTATCCATAATTGGGTGGAAATATTTTCCGAAGGAAAACTGCTTTCGGAAATGATCCGGGGATTGGTATAGGTGAATAGGGTAGGATGGTCCGTGAAGGTATTGTCAAAAACGCGCAGATTGAGACTTGGCCCGGCATACAGCCCAAACCTTTTGCCAAGGCGGTATTCAACTCCTATATAAAGCCTGTTGACAAGGTTCAAAGCCGAGACATAACCTTTGTTCACCTGTTGGGCACTGAGTTCTATATTAAGAAAAGCCTTTTTGCCCAAAGCAGGGGAGGTTCCTATCCCGTATCCAAATGCCCAAGTGGTGGAATCCGAACTGTCGGTCCTCAATCCTGCAAAAAGTATGTTGTAAAAAGACCTTGTCCCTGTCCTGAGGGAAACATTCAGCGGAAGCATTTCGTCCGCACCGATTTCTACCTGATGGTATCCTTTCCTAACAAAACTGATCAATCCTATCGGAACCCCTTGAATGCTGTCTGCATAGTTGAAGAGTCCGATCTGCGTGCCCCTCACATTTCGACCCACATTCAGGATACTCGCCAATTGTACACCATCGACATCTCTATAGTTAAAATTGGAAATACCTGCTACCTGCGTCCCCTGAAATTTTTCTGTTCCCAGATTGACCAAACCTGCCATCTGGAAACCTTTTACATTTGCGGTATTGAAATTGGTTAATCCTGCGAGCTGAACTCCATTTACTGAATCACGGACAACATTGGCTAGTCCTGCCAATTGCACCCCTCTGAATGTTCCCCCAACCTGATTGAGCAATCCCGCCGCCTGCACATATTTGACATTTCCCCGGTTGAGGTTAAACAAACCTCCAAACTCTGCTTTGTTCGTTCCTCCCGAAAACCCTCCTAAAATATTAAAAGAATAATCATTGACGACACTTCCCGCCAATTTTCTGTTGGTACTGACAAATGGAATCAAGGAAAGCTGAAATCCACGGTGCAAGGTGTCTTTCATGTTGTCCATGTTGGTGAAGCCCACGGATTTTTTGGTCCAAACCCAGAAATTTTTCATAGGTTCTGCAATGCTTTTGCCGACCTCCTCAAAGTCAATTTCTTTTGATTTGAGCAGGATTTTTTGGAAAGGAGACTGCTTTTTGTCAATCAAAAGTGTGTCAGCATACATTTGGCTATTGATGACCAACTTGATGTCATCCGCAGGATTTTTTACAGACAACTGAAAATAGCCAAATTCATCTGTCAGGGAGGATTTCAGAGTGATGGGATCATAGACAGTTGCGTCACGCACAGGTTTTCCGGTAGTTTCATCCACCACATAACCACTGATGACGCGGTCTTTAGAGGAATCAGGTTTTGGGGTAAGGATGATGTAAATGCCTTTCTGTTTGATTTCCACTTGACCTTCAAATACCACTTCCAATACTTCTCTGAGCGGTCTGATGGAAAAATCGACGGTCACATTTTTTTTGACATCGATGGCCGAAGAGCTGTAGGAAAAAACGGTTCCGGTTTCTTGTGAAAGACGCTTCAAGAATGCTTCCAAAGGTTCATTTTGCGCTGAAATGGAAATTTTCTTTTCCAAAACAGGAACCTGTTGCCCATAAACAGTAAATACGGAAAGGATAAAAAACAATATAAAACAGACAAAAACAGTCTTCTCTTTGGCCATTTGCAAATCCCTAAAAACAACCATCACCACTGATTTTGATTTGGGTTCCTTCATCTGTTACCTCAAGGCTAAGTGTTTCGGCGATGACCGATAATATGGTTTCCAAGTCTTCATTTTCAAATGCGACTGTTAGCTTACAATCGGAGATGTTTCCCTGCATGACGATGATGCGATCATATACCAAGCTCAGCTTTTCCAAAACCTCACTCAATGTTTCTTCTTGGAATACAAAAGACCTAGTCTTGAAGGAAGCTACGTTGGGGTCAGATGCTGAAAAGGAAAAAATTCCTGTATTCTTTTCATATATTCCTTTTTGTCCGGGATTGATGGTGATGCCCTCTTCTCCGGCTTTAAAAAATCTGACAATACCTTCCTGTACAGTTACTTCTACAAAGGCGCTGTCTGCAAAAGAACTGACATGAAAGACCGTCCCGATATCTTCGATCTGCAAACCTGCTGTTTCTACCGTCCATTTCACTTTTTTATTTTCCGGAATACTGATCAATGCTTCCCCTTCCAATTCGATCCTTCCTGTATTTCTCTTTTCATTGTAAGCGATTTTTACCTCTGAATTACGGTTTAGTGAAATTTCCGTAGAATCCGGCATGGTTTGGGAAATACTGCTTTCATCTGCCATGAACCGGAATTCCTGAGGACTTGTCCATTGTCTGTAAAAAAGAAAAGATAGCGCAAATATCAGGGTCAATCCCGCTGCAATTCCCCAAATTGGTATGAACCAATTTGTTTTGCCTCCTTTGTTTTCAATCTTGTTTTTAACTTTTTGCCAAGCCGCATCACTGTCAAATCTTGGTTGAGAGGGAATCTGTGATTTTTCATAGATCAAAACCGCATCGTCGAGGTATTTTTGGTTCTCGGGGGAAATGGCACACCATTCACTGAGCTCCAGGATTTCAGTTTCCGAGGCTTCACCGACAATGAATTTGCCGATCAGGTTTTCGATATGTTCCAAATCTTCATTCATGGTTCCAACAGCTTCCCAATCAAAATTGTAATCAATGGTAAATAATCTTTCAATTGGGTTCTCATTATTTTTAATGCTTTTCCCATCTGATTTTCAACAGTCTTGATGGACAGGTTGAGCTGATCTGCGATTTCCTGGTATTTGAGTTCTTCAAACCTGCTCATTTTGAAAATCAGCCTGCATTGTTCAGGTAAAGCCTGCAAAGCTTCCTGTATTTTTTCTTCTAATTCCTGCCGGATAGCCAAATGGTCTGAAGGCTGACTTTGAGGTTCTCCTTCCACCATCATGGAATCAGCATGCAGCTTTCTGACTTTAACCCTTTTGATTTCATTCAGACAGGCATTCCTCACACTTCTGTAGAGGTAAGCTTTCAATGAAGTGTCTACTTGTATGGTTTTTCTTTTTTCCCAAAAACCGATAAAAACTCCCTGTACTGTCTCTTCGGCATCATCCGGATCCTGAAGGTAGGACAATGCAAATCGGCAAAGTGGATCATAATGTGTCTTAAACAGCATCTCAAAAGAGGCAGTATCTCCGGATTGAATGTCAGAAAAAACCT
>NZ_CDSBKL010000284.1:0-5478 GCF_977115555.1 Aquiflexum sp. | reverse complement strand
TTGAAACATTAACTTTGAGTGAAGCCAATAATGATCAGAACATTTACATTTCTTACAGATTACTCCTTCGTTGATCCTTTTTTCCTTAAAAAAATCAATACAGGATGATTCATCCGGGAAACGCTCAGTAAATTTTAAAATATTCATAGTCAGAACCTTTTGTTCTAACCAAATAAGGTACTTATATTGAACCCAACAACTTAGTGTCACTGGTTGTCACAATTAAATTTGGCTAGTGGCAGGATTCCGTAAAACCATATTAATTAAATCATCAAACGTGTATAACGTAATCAAATATGAGGTACTTTAAAACAATTTTAATTTCAGCTTTTGTTATTATCCATTTCAATGCCTGCAAACAAGAGAAAACAGAAATTAGCGAAACTGAAATTATTCCCGAAGCAGAAACTTTCACGGAGGCTGAACCAAAGTTGGTTTTTCAAAAATCTTTGTCATTACAGGACATAACTTTTGATATTGAAGCCCGTGGAGAAGGCTCCATAATTCAGCTTTCCATTCAGCCCGAAGGTTTAGAAATCGATAATCAAAAAATTATTCTTGAAGTGGAAGGACAGGTGGTCAATGCCGAAATTGAAGACCTGAATTCTGATGGTTTTCCTGAAATCCTGATTTATTCAATTTCCGCAGGAAGTGGCAGCTACGGGAATGTTATAGGATATTCGGTAAACAACGGCAAATCGGTAAGTCAAATCTATTTTCCTGAAATTTCAGAAGATAAGGAAGCTTCTAAAGGGTATATGGGACATGACGAATTCACCATCGTGGAGACAACTTTGGTAAGAAGGTTTCCTATTTACAATGAAGGAGACTCCAACAGTAATCCAACCGGAGGTACCCGACAAGTCCAGTACAAAATGAAAAACGGCGAATCCTCCAGGCAATTCATAATTGATAAAATCATTGAATTCTAGCCAGGTTATTAATAAAAAAACAATGGAATTGCTTTTTGCAATAAAATCAATTCCTTAACTCATATTTTTGGAAGTGGGAATATGTCTTCCAATTTTGTATTTGAATTAAAAACCACCCAAGCTTAGAAGCGAGCTATAACATGCTCATTTTGGGTTTTTCCGAAGTTTGAGTTTAATTACTATTGATGAAATTATTGACTCTAAAAGCTCAGACAGGACTTACAGCCCAAACAAAAAATCTAAGTCTGATTGTAATTGAAGAGGACTTTTTTTCAAAATCTTTCCCTATTAAAGATTAATTTGCACCTGAAAACTAAAGTAAATCTGATTTTTAAAAACAGGATACAGGATTTATATGAGCAAAATTGACTTTGGAGAATCTGCTAAATTGGGAAATCTGTTACTTAGTGCCGGGGTGGCCCTGATAAAATCCGGTGCAGGGAGCAGTAAGGTCATCACCAACATCTCAAGATTTGCAAATGCGTATGGATACGAAGCCAATGTGGACCTTAGTACAAGAAACATCTCTATTTCACTGCATCAGGAAAGTCGTCAAAACATTTTTTCGGGTTCCCGTAGCATCTCGACCCTTCCCGGAGCCAATTTCAAAGTGATTACCGCTATCAGTAAATTGAGTTGGGATGTGGTGGAAAAAGAGATCAGCCTTGAAGATGTCTCAAAAACCATCAGCGAAGCTTTGGCAATACCTCCATATAACCGGTTTATTATTCTTTTTTTCACCGGGATTGCAGGATCTGCATTCTGTTTTACTTTCGGTGGGAACCTGTTTGAAATGGCCATTACTTTTGTGGCAACTTATTTGGGTCTTTTCTTTAAGCAGGAACTGGTTCTCAAAAAATTCAATCCCTTCATGATTACCTATGGCAGTGCTATGTTGTCCGCTGCCGTCATCGCTGTCTGTTGGAAAATTGGTGTAGAAGCCAATCTTGAGCATGCCTTCGCTACAAGCATATTATTTCTCATTCCGGGGGTACTTTTGATTAATTCCTTTATTGACCTCATGGATGGCCATATCATCAATGGTGTAGACCGGGGCATCAATGCATTGATGCATGCTTTCTCCATCGGGGCAGGCTTGTCCACTGTCCTATATATCTTCAATGTGTTATGATGACCGATTGGATAGATATTGTTTTCAAGACTTTTTGGTGTGCTTGTGCCGCGTTCGGGTTTGCCATTCTTTTTAATTCTCCGAAACGGTCATTGTTTGCTGTTTTTTTATGCGGAGCCATGGCAGCTTTTCTGAAATTCACCGTTTTGCTTCCTGATGTCGGGGGAGGGATAATTTTGGCTTCTGCTGCAGGAGCTGCCGGGGTGGGTTTTGCAAGTATCCCTGTTTCACACTGGAGGCATGTTCCTCCCATAGTGATCAGTATTCCCTCAGTCATACCGCTTATTCCTGGATCATACGCCTACAGGTCCATTTTGGGATTGATATCTTTTGTCAGCCATACTGAGGCTGAAGTCCTTACCAAAACCGCCTATGACGCAGTGATGACTTTTTTTATTGTCCTTGCCCTCTCTTTGGGAGTGACCTTGCCGATGTTGTTGTTCAGGATAGAAAGTGTGAAAAAGGTGAACTATTCTTTGCCTTTTTGGGAAAAAAAGAAATAGCCGGGGAAGACAATCAGGCACTTGAATGACAAAAACCCCATGAACAAAATCCCATTCTTACTTCCGGTTTTTTTAAAAAAAACCTATTTTGTAACTATGAAATATAGTCTGATTTTGACCCTTTTGGTTTTTATTTTTTGGAATGCCGAAGCTTCCCAAGCGGTACATGCATATGACTCCATCCAAACATTCCCCTTCCATATCGATGCAGGTTTGGTTGTATTCAAAGGTCAAATGGATGGGGTGGATACGGACTTTGCCTTTGATACAGGTGCAGCGATGGGATTGGCAAATTCTAAGGCAGAGCCAGCAGCAAGACTTAAAGTCAAAGGAAAAAAAATCAAAATGCGGGATTCCAACAAGCAGATTGCCAAAGTCCCCACAGGACTGACAAAAGAAATCAGCATTGGAGGGTTTACCTTTCCCAAAGTACGAAGCCTCGTCAACGACATGGCTTACCTCTACTGCATGGATTATTACCTGCTTGGATCTGACATCATTTCACAGCTCAACTGGGAAATAGATTTTGAAAATATGCGCATCCGAATTTCAAAAAGCCCCTTCCCTGTCCAACAGGATTGGACAGTTATTCCGGTTTATTTTTTCAATAAGCGGCCTTTTGTGACGGTAAAGTTTGCCGGACAGGAATTCAGGAATGTCCTCATCGACACCGGCTACACACAGGTTTTCAGTTTTCCGGCCAACAATCCTTCCATTCAGGATTTTCTTTTCCTGAAAGACAGCCTTGGCCTCAGCAATCCCAATATCAGCAGTTCCATGGGTGCTTTGAGCATACAGACTGACAGTACAAAAACCATTTTGGTGGACAGCCTGCAGATCGGCGAAAACCACTTTAGGCGTGTTCCCGTCAGCTTTGAGCCAAGCACCGGAGCAAAATTGGGGATTGGTTTTTTCAAGACTTTGGGCAGTACGTTGGTCATCAACAATGCTGAATCGAAGTACTTTCTCCGGATGAGGGATGAGATAAAGTTCAAAGATCCGATCCAGGTAGGCGTGCACTACCAAGAGGGTAAAATCGTTGTCATGAGCAAGTCCATCGGGGCCGTCCCTGAAGACATCATGCTCAGTATCGGAGAGGAAATCCTTTCGGTCAACGGCCGCAGGGCGGAGGATTTTGTGGATGCCTGTGATTTTATGAGGTGGTCCTTTACCTCCAAACCAAATTCGATCAGCATCACCAAATTGGATGGAACTACTTTGGTTTTTGAGCCGATAAGGTTGAAGTAGGCTCTCCCCCTCCTACACTGATTTTTTTCCGGAAGGCATAGTACCCAATATCATGGAGCCACAGCACGGAAGTTGGCTGTAATCATCTGGAGCATGGTGGTAAAAGGAACACCCTACATCAACCCGGAAGGATATCTGTTCCTGGATCAAAAAAGAAAGTTGGGATTAGTTAAGCGAATCAAAAAACAAATCGATAAATTCGGAATTACCGAAGACGACTTATACCTCAAAACAGCTGAATTTTAAGGGTTTTTAGTGCCGTTAGTCAAAATAAAACTAAACAATGAGAAATAAAGCAAATATTTGGATAACTCTTGTGGGCATACTGGTTGGTGCAATATCATATTGGCGAATTCCTTATAGTGAAATGAATTTTTTAGAAATTAATTTGTGGCTTTTTGTAGGGTCTGGAGCTTTAATTGGAGCTTTGTTTTCAACTTTGTCATTTCGGCAAAAGCCTTGGAAAGTTGGGCTATTTATTATGCTTGGAGTTATTCTATCTTTAATCATTCGAATAATTTTTGACATAACATTTTGGGATTCAACATCACATAACCTTGCCCCATTTGAAGTAATATTTGGTGGGTTTCAATCTTTCCCAATGGCATTTGTTGGAGCTTATGTCGCAAAATTTATTCAAACATTTAAAAAGTAAATACTGCCAACAATGTTTATAGCGGATTAAAACGCGCTATATTCTTGCCTGTCAGTGGCAAGCGGGGGACTAACCTAACGATAAAAAATTGGTATGAAAAAAATCGAACGACTTTTCATAATTATTTTATGGACAATAATTGTCGGACTCTCATTTTACTTCTTCCTTGACAACGTAGCGGTCTACCTGACGGGATATAAGAGTAAGAGCTTTTCAAATAATCCATTTTGGGTTGGACTACATTTGGTTGGGGGGACGTTGGCTTTATTCTTCGGACCAATTCAATTTTCAAAGTGGTTGAGATATAAATATCTGACTTTCCATCGGCTTTCGGGCAAAATATACATTATTGGAGCCTTTATTGCAGGCCTATCTGCACTTCGACTTTCAATAATAAGTTCGTGTGCACCTTGCAGAGTTTCTTTATTCATTCTTGCAGTTTTGGTTTTAGCTACAACATTTTTTGCTTGGTGGTCGATAAAGAACAAGAATTTGGAATCACACCGACAATTTATGGTAAGGAGTTACATCTGTGTTTTCTCATTTGTTGCGGTTAGGATCGGAGGAATCTTTCCTTTGGACTTTTTATTTGGACAAATTGACGACCCGACATTTGACCGCACTGTAAATGAATACTTTTTCTCATTCGTGCCATTGCTTATTGGGGAGATGCTAATGACTTGGTGGCCGACATTAAAAAATATAAGAGATAAAATTAAAGTAGGACAAACCAGCAGTCACTAACAGCGTGTTTGTGCTATTGGCAATGGACGACCAAATAATTAATATATTTGTTTACAACGTTTTCCCACGCGGATACGGGCGGCTTCGAAATCCGTAGCCATCATAAACTCAACCGTAGTGTTTCTCTCTGCTTGAGATTGCTTCCATAATCAAACAACACTTCAGGGATTTAAATTTATGAATTTAAAAATCAAACAGAAATTTTTTATTTTTCCTATAACATTCATGCTAATATTCATTTAGTAAAAATATCCAAATATAATC
>NZ_CDSBKL010000283.1:0-5485 GCF_977115555.1 Aquiflexum sp. | reverse complement strand
TGATAAACTAAAAGATTTCGTAATGTGGAATTCGTTGGGTTATTAACAGCGAAATATATTAAAGCAGTGTAAGACTCTAAGTTTGATTAAGAATTAAATACATTACAAAATATAATAAACAATAAATTCAAAAAAATAAAATAAATTATTTTGAGTTGGTATTATTTTCCAGTACCACAAAAGGCATCCAGTCCCTAGCAGGTAGCGCATACCTTGTCTGGAAATCAAAACTTCCCAAGATGATATCCAAGTCTCCATCCTCGTCAATGTCGGCCTTTTCCATGACCAACCAAGACCATTTCCCCAATTCTTCGATACTGCCCACTTGAAATTCCATGTCCTCGGTTTGTTGAAACAAAAGGAAATTTATAATTGTATCTCCGCTTTTATCAGGGAAATAGGAGCTCACTGCCACATCCAACCGTCCATCCCGGTCAAAGTCACCTGTCAGCAAAGCACTTGCACCATACATGGGATAGAAATAAGCTTCCGCGAAACCGTTTTTACCATCATTGGAAAAAATCCTGAGTCCATGATATGGTTTCAAGATGGGAGAAAGGTCAGCATTGTCACCATTGACGATGACCAAATCTTTGAACCCATCTCCAGTTATGTCTACCCAATCAAAATCCGAGGAACCATAAACAGAGGGGAATTGAAGCCAGACTTCTTCTTTGAATTTCCCTTTCCCC
Source organism: Aquiflexum sp. (assembly GCF_977115555.1). Classification (NCBI taxonomy): domain Bacteria; kingdom Pseudomonadati; phylum Bacteroidota; class Cytophagia; order Cytophagales; family Cyclobacteriaceae; genus Aquiflexum; species Aquiflexum sp. Next base: position 4,793 of record NZ_CDSBKL010000283.1, on the reverse strand, counting down.
TGATTGATATAGGTGTAAATCCCTTCTTTGGCTTGTGTCATCATGGCAATCACATCCGGCAATCCGTCCCCATTGACATCATCCACGACAGTTTTGCGGGCACCGGGATTGGAATTCAAAATATGCTCTAGGTAGTCATCATCGACTTTTTCAAACCATGAAAGAGACCCGATGTGGTTGCCGAAAAAACTCATTACAAGCTCATCCTGCCCGTTTTGTGTAAGGTCTGCACGGGTAAAGTGTACTGGTCTCCGTAGACTATCCATCAAGATGATGGGCGCTTTTTTCTCCTTCAAAACATAATCCTGCAATCTTCCAAAAGCAAAATTGGAAGGGTCCATCACTCCCATTGTCAAGAGCTCAAAACCGGTATCCTTAAACCTGATATCCGAAGCAGGAGAAATTATCCCTATCGAATCCATGATTTTCATACCAATCAGATCGACCCTAAAAAGGCCTTTCTGCCTATCCCCCATATACAATAATTTCTCTTGGGGATGGTAGCGAATAAGTGTAGTGAGACTTGGTTTTTTATTATGAAAACCAGGATTCCTAACTGTAAATAAACCTGTATTTACTTTGAGGTTTTGATCCAAAGGAATGGATTCAAGTGAATCAGGAGCAAGACTCAGGTAGTATTCCTGGATTTTATCCCAATCGGCTTGAGTGACCAAAGGAGCGGTAGCATAAATCCCGGGAGGGGCATCATTGTCTTCACCTACTTTGGCTCCGAAATCTTCTGCATTGATGAGTCCTAACCTCCTCCTCATATCGGGTAGGACCCCATTTTTCCAGGTAGTCTTGTCCAATAATCGCGGATCAGGTTTGATATGGCAGGCTTGGCAATAAAGGTCAGAAAGCTCTTTCCCTGAAAGCTCTAGAGATGCATTTCCCAAACCCTGCAATTGATCGAAACCTTCATTTTCAACCTTAGATCCTGGAGTACAAGACACCAAAAAACCAAAAATCGCTCCCCAAATCAAAAATTGTTTACCCATTTCGCTTCCCATTCAATCCTGAACGGACAAAGTATGCAGGAGTGTTTTAGAAAAAGCTGAAGTTTATACAAACGGGGAAATAGTACTTTATATATCCCGAATCAGTCGGGAAGGACTACCCATGACGAGCTTGTTGTCAGGAATATCTTTGGTAACCAACGAACCTGCAGCGACAGTAACATTGCTTCCGATTGTTACTCCGGGAAGGATAACTGTATTGCCACCGATCCAACAGTTGTCTCCGATCTGCACAGGAAGCGCTCGGGTTTTATAAGGTGCTTCGTCTTTTCCGGGATGGGAAATGATCCTATCTCCTGCCGATAACGGATGCGTCGCAGTATAAATCTGAACATTCGGTCCGATCAGGACATTTTTGCCGATATCGATCTTATTGCAATCCAGGAATACCGCATTGGTATTGATAAAAGTATTTTCTCCGATAGAGATATGCCTGCCATAATCGCAATAAAAAGGCCCCTCTATCCAAACGCCATTGCCGATTTTTCCAAATAGCAATTGGAGGATCTTTGATTTTTCAGCTCCCTCCCGCGAAGATATTTCGCTCCATTTTCGGAGTAATTCTTTGGCATGATGGTACATTTCCAGCAGTTCAGAATCCCTGGAGTTATAGTATTCTCCCGCTAACAATTTTTCTCTTTCTGTCATTGTGCAGTTATTTCTTTTCTGAACATGCTGACCATAGCATGGTCTACAGTCAAAACCTGCCTGAATGCATTTGGGTCGGAGGAAAGGGAAACAGAAGGATGAAAATAAGTACTTTGGGTAGGCCTAAAGCTTTTGCATGAGGCATGGATTTCCCGGAGTTGCCCTTTTATATTCAATTGGGAAACATGTTCAGGCTTAGATCCTCCTCCCGGCATGATGATGATTTCCTCACCTGCCAACTCAAATAACTCTAAAATTACCTCCAAACCTTTGCTCACATCATTTTCTCCACCCGAAGTCAATATCCTTTGAAATCCCAAGTCAATGATCGTCTCCAATGCTTTTTTCTTGTCCGCGGCTATGTCAAAAGCCCTGTGAAATGTACAGGGCAGTTCTTCGGCCACGTTTATAAGGTATTTGCAGGCATCCTTATCCACATTTCCGTTTGGATCCAAAACCCCAAAAACAAAGCCATCAGCCCCAAGGCTTTTGAGGATGGCGATTTCCTTTTTCATGATATACAGCTCTTCCGACGTGTAGACAAAATCTCCTCCCCGAGGCCTCAGCATCACAAAAATGGGGATATCCACTTTTTCCTTAAGAAATGCGAGCATGCCTGCACTTGGGGTTTCGCCACCCTCCCCAAAATCGGAACAAAGTTCCAGCCTGTCTATACCATATTCCGCGGCTTTAAGTGCCGCCTCCGCTGTAAAAACAGGAGCTTCCAACAAGATCTTTCCCATCGCTTAGAATTTGCTTTTAGAATCTATCAATGAACCGCCATTGCTATGGTGCCTTGCAAAATTAAAACCAGGATGTACGGCATAGGCACCGTATTCTCCGTCTTTATTAATGGCAAGAAATCCTGCCTGAATGTCTTTGATATTAGTGGAGTTTTTGGCAACAAGTCTTCTCACCGCCTCCTCACAGGCTTCTTGGGGTGTTCTTCCCTGACGCATAAGCTCCACGATAAGGAAACTTCCACAGATCCGGATGATGGTTTCACCAAGTCCTGTAGCTGTAGCGGCACCTACTTCATCATCCACATACAATCCCGCCCCGATAATAGGACTGTCCCCTACCCTGCCGTGCATTTTGAATGCCAAGCCACTTGTGGTACAGGAACCTGCCAACTTCCCATCCTGACCCAATGCTATCATCCCTATGGTATCATGGTTTTCAATATTGATGATGGGTTTGTATTTGGATTCCTTTTTCCATTCCTGATACATTTCTTCGGCTTTTGGACTGAGGGTCTCAGATTCCATCGGAAAACCCTTCGAGATCGCAAACTGCCTCGCACCTTCTCCCGCCAACATCACATGAGGTGTTTCCTCCATGACCATTCTGGCCAAAGAAATCGGATGCTTCACCTGCCTGACAAATGCGACCGATCCGCAGCTTCCGTCTCCCTTCATGATGGAAGCATCCAAGGTGGGGATTCCTTCCCTGTCAGGAAGTCCCTGAAGACCAACAGATAAGTTGTCCATGTCCAATTCAGTGACTTTCACTCCTTCTTCCACGGCTTCGACGAGATTCCCTGATTTCATCAAAACCTCCCATGCACGGTCATTGGCGGGCATGCCATGGTTCCAGGTGGAGAGGATAAGCGGTTTGAATTTTTCACCTGTAGAATCCTGTACAGGATTGGCGCAAGCTTCGATAATTCCGCCAGGCAAAAGTAATGAGGTGGAAACAAGGGTTTTTTTAAGAAATGATCTTCTGTTGGACATGATGGATTTGTTTGTTCAAAAAACTTTAAATTGATTGAAGATTAAAGATTCAAAAAATTTCGGATAAATATATTTGGGATCGTTGAAATTTTTAAAGAAGTTGGAGGAGAGAAGGGCTGAAGTGGTTCTAGTGGTTGTAGCGGTTGTCCGCTGAAGCTGTTGTCGGGTTCTCGAGTTGTCAAGTTATCAAGTTATCTTAATTATGGCACTTCGTGTTAAATGCATCCCCTCAAACCTGACCACTGATTACTGAGACTGCCTACTCCGCCTCTCACTTATTAATTCTGAAATCTTGATACTTGATACTTAATTCCTGATACTAACTATGAGACCTTATATCCTTGCTGAAAACAACTGGAAAAACCTAGAACACCAACGCTTTGAATTGGCTATCTTGCCTTGGGGAGCCACAGAAGCACACAATTACCATATGCCTTATGGGACAGACATTTTTGAAGCGGAGTCAATTGCCGCCGGAGCGGGAAAATTTGCCTGGGAAAAAGGAGCCAAAGCAGTTATTCTCCCTGTTTTGCCTTTTGGGGTGAATACCGGTCAGAGTGACATCTACCTTGATATCAACATGAACCCAAGTACCCAAATGGCCATATTGAAAGATATCCTGACGGTATTGGACAGGCAAGGGGTTAAGAAATTTTTGATCCTGAACAGCCACGGTGGCAATGATTTTAAGACCATGCTCAGGGAACTTGGACTTCAATTTCCAGAGATGTTGCTCGTCACCTGCAATTGGTATCATGCCTTGGATAAGAGCCTATATTTTGAAGAATCAGGAGACCATGCCGATGAGATGGAAACAAGCCTGATCATGTACCTCCATCCACGATTGGTATTGCCTTTGGAAGAAGCAGGAGAAGGCAAGGAGAAGAAATCCGTCATCCCCGGCATCAAGGAAAAATGGGCTTGGGCCGAAAGGAAATGGTCAGAAGTGACCGAAGATACGGGCATCGGCAATCCCAAAAAATCCAGTGCCGAAAAAGGAGAAAGGTATTTCCATGATGTCTGTGCCAAAGTCGGTCAGCTGATGATTGACCTATGTAAGGTGGACATGAAGAAGCTTTATGAGTAATGTGGTTGGGTACCAATTCTGCTAAGAAGATACCTAAGTTTCCATCTTGGAAATGTGCAATTGTAAAAAATATCGGAATAATGATATGGTTTCTTAGAAATTGGTCAAAAGTTAACGAATGGTGGGGGAGGGTATAACGGAAGGTGGGGGGAAGGTGGGAGGAAGGTGGGGGGAGACTGGGGGGTAAAATGGCTATTTTTGGAATTTTTATTGCATTATTTTTTTTTGAAATGTTCTTTTTTATATTAAATTATATTTTATTTTTTTGGGTAATTAGGGAGAAAAAAGTTTCAAAATTTTTTTGAAACG
>NZ_CDSBKL010000282.1:0-5508 GCF_977115555.1 Aquiflexum sp. | reverse complement strand
TGCCCTACATCTATTCCAAGTCCCGAAACGGAAGGATTGATGTTTATTTCACTGAGATATTCGACCAATGTTTTGCCGTAAATGGGATCTACGATCAGGAATTCATCTGCATCCACACCGATGACGATGTCGTATCGCTTTAATAAAGATTTGGCCACTTCTGATAGAAAGCCTAATCGGCGTTTTTCTGCTGAAACCACATGTTCAACAACCCTTTTTTCATGAAATACATTGACACCATCGGCGTTTTTTGGGATTGGCTGATCTTCTCCGTCCAAATAAATATAGAGGTTTTCTTTACCCAATTCCCGGCCATAATAATTGATCCACCTGGTCAAGAAAAAATCATCATTTCTTGCCATGGTAATCACTGCAACCTTCTTGATACTTTTAGCTGTAGGAGTTTGAGGCATATATTTCGAATAGCTTCTAAGCCCTGTAAAGGTACTCCTATTGTTTCTAAAATGAAATTTATTGGAATTTTATACCATTAGGATTTAAGGGAATCGGAGAGTTATAAATTTTTAAAGAGATTGATATCCCTATGATAAAATCAGGAACTTTGATCAGGATTTTCATCTGATTTTCCCAAACTCATTCTGTTCCAATCAATGTTTCTGGTGATGTACATCGTGGTCGCCAATATTATAAACAATCCGATGCTACCCATCAAAAGCGCATAGTCTTCCATCTGCAAAGTCACAAACAGGAACCCAAATGAGCCAAGAAGCACTGTCGCCAAAATGAAGGTATATTTTTTAACCTTGAACAGAGAAAGTGAATAGAGACAAATCATACCCACCACGGCAATAGTAGAAATCAGGTAGGCAATATTGAAACTGACTTGTTCTGATATGGAGACCAACAGGATATAAAAAAGGCAAATTGCAAATCCCACCATGGCATATTGGAAAGGATGGATGTTCTTTTTCCCCAATACTTCCACCAAGAAAAACATCAAAAAGGTCAATCCTATGGTCATCAGTGCATATTTGGCTGACCTTGTAGATTTTTGATAATCCTCCATCGGGGAAAGTAAATCCACGCCAAATGATGCTGATTTCAGGTTTTCAGCATAGGCATTGTTGATCCAGGATTGAGGGAAATTCCTGTTCAGTTCGAGGACTTTCCAATCTGCCGTAAATCCCTCTTCAGTCAGATTCCTGTTGTTGGGCAAAAACTTTCCATCAAATTTTGGGGCGGTCCAAGGAGATTGGATATGTACATCGGTGGTCTTTCCTGTCGGTATAAAGGAAAGATTTTTACTTCCCTTCAGCTTAAGCCGGATAGTAAACGGAATACTGTCCCCCACAATAAGGTCACTTTCTCCCATCAAAATGCTGAATCCCGATGCAATCATCTTGAAGTTTCCAGTGCCGGGATTGACCTGTTTCTTTTCACCATTTATGGTAAAATCCACCTCATCCTCAATTCCCCGGAGATCGGTGACTCCGAATGAAACTTTGGCCTCGGGGGTTTTGAAACCTACAAAATCTTTTTTGTCAAAATCATCCAAAACGACAAAATTTCCCTTTATGACAAGGTCGGAGCGGTAGACAACTCCTTTGTATATCCCTCGCTTCAGGATTTCTGGAAGTACTTTTCCCTCAATTTTCAGTTGGTGGGGAAGGATTTGGTAATCTTCAGTGGTAATGGTTTTTTTCCCGTCTTTTTCAGTTTCATAGACAAGAGGAACAGAGAGAATCGGGCCAAGGATTTCTTGTGATTCGGCCCATTTGGAACCGATTTCCTTGATGGCTTCTTCGTTGAGCAAAGACCTTTCTTCGATGATGGAGACGATAAATGCATTGGGTATCAATAATACCAAGGCCAGAAATCCGATGATCAGTAACTTGAGCGTGACTGAATACTTAAGGGAGAGGAAGGATTTGAGTGTTGAATTTTCCATGATTGTTTTTGAAAGCACTTTGAATTTCAAAGTGAGTGAAGAAATTTTTTTATTTCAATAAGTTTTCAATTGCTTTGAGGTGTCTGAGAAATGCTTCTTTGCCGGTCTCGGTAGCCATGTATTTGGTATTTGGTTTTCGGTCCAAAAATTCTTTCGTAAAGGTGATATACCCTTCTTTTTCCAAAGTTTTGAGGTGGCTCGCCAGGTTTCCGTCTGTGGCGTCAAGGATTTCTTTCAGTGCATTGAAATCCAGGAAATCATTGACCAGCAGTGCTGACATGATTCCAAGCCTGAGCTTGCTTTCAAAAGCTTTGTCCAAATCCTTAAGTATGTCTTTCACGATCCGTAGCGGTAGTGCATGATGATGCCGTACACAATATGCAATAAGCCAAAACCGATTGCCCAAAATAAAAGTCCGAATCCGATGAAATAAGCGGATATAAGTCCCAAAATGATCTCAATGATCCCGAGGCTTCGGATTTCTTGATGGGTATATTTGGAGGCATTGACCAAAGCGAGTCCATAAAAAATAAGGGTCAAAGGGGCGATGATTCCGATAAATCCTCTTGAAAGAAATATAAGACTGAGCAATCCTCCAGAGACCAAAGGAATGGAAAGGTTGACCAGCAATCTTTTGGCTTGGGAATTCCAGATTTTTTGATTGGCCTTTTTGGCTTTTTTTGCGGTAAAAAACAACCCTGCGCCAATAGCTAAGATCAGAATCACTGCTCCCAATCCGATCAATGACCTGACGTCTCCGGAGCTGAGAACTATGATATTGTAACTGAAGTAGTCACTTTTGGTGTAAATGTAATTATAGGCATACCAAGCCCCGGCAAGTGCAATGATTCCGGCAGCAACACCCGACAATCCACTCAGGGAGATAAACTTGGAAGACCTGTCCATGATCTCTTTGATCTGACGGAGGTCTTGGATATATTTTTCTTTTTCCATCTAAAAGTACTTTGTGTTTCAAAGTAAAAGAATTAAACAATACAAACCAAGAGAACAAAAATAAATTCTTGTTGAGCTGATTGGCAAAGGAAAATTTTCTAAAATCGAATCATAGGAACTTAAGCAAAATGATGAATTTTGTACTTAAGGAAAATGTGATACTCATTCGATTTTTTTTATCACCTGAGAAGAAAATGAAAAAAGGAGAAAAAATTTATCAGAATTTTGTTTGGCATAAATGGCAATCATCCAGAAAAACCACATTCAAAATATGGAAAAGTTTAATTTTTTCGATTGGGTTTCTTGTAAAAGTGAAACAAATCAGAATTTAATTTCGAATTTTATGTTTCCTGTTCCGCGGAAAAAATTTTTGATATCAAGACATCGACAAAAATTTTATAACTTGTACTTCTCTTTCTCCTCAAAAACCCATAAGCCCTAGAGTATGGTAAAAGTTTTGTTCATTTGTTTGGGAAATATCTGTAGGTCACCTTTAGCTGAAGGTATTTTCAACAATAAAGTCAAACAACTTGGACTTGAAGGAAAATTCACAAGTGACAGCTGCGGGACTTCAGATTATCATATCGGAGAATTGCCGGACGAAAGGACATTAGCCTGCGCTCAAAACCATGATATCCCTATTTCCCACAGGGCGAGGCAGCTCAACCGTGTAGACATCCGTGAGTTTGATTACCTCATCGCAATGGATATGTCCAATAAGCGGAATATCCAAAATGTCATGACGAGGCACAATATCAAGCATGAGCAATTGTTTTTGTTAAGGGAATTCCATCCTGACCCGGACCATTTGGAGGTCCCGGACCCTTATTATGGTGGGGAAGAAGGTTTTGAACAGGTATACAAGATCATTGATGAATCTCTTGACCATTTTTTGGAAAGGCTCAAAGTAGAACACAAACTCTATGTTTGAGTCCAATGAGGTCTTTGAAAACATTCTTTTTTTAAGCTTTGGACCTTCAGTGCGCTTGAAGCAAGCCGGTCTTATTGCAGCAGGCAATGTCAACCAAGGCGTGTTGTTAGAGACATCGGATGGCCCCTTTTTTTTGAAAACCAATTTTGAGGAAACGAAGGATATTTTCGAAAAAGAAGCAGATGGCTTAGACATCATGCGTGCCAATTGCCCCTTAAAAATCCCCGAAGTTCACCATTTTGGTCAGGAACCGGGTTTCAATTTCATATTGATGGAATGGATCGCTCCGGATAAACCAAATTTCACTTATTGGCAGGAACTAGGTCTTGGCTTGGCACAGATGCATATGGCCACCCAAAATGATTTCGGGTATAAAGCCTCCAACTACATTGCCTCAATACCCCAACAAAACCAACCTGAACATTCTTGGTCTGAATTTTTTATCCAAAATAGACTAGAACCCCTCATCGGGAAGGCGTATTATGAAAGCCTCATTGACTTGGATTTTTTCAAAAAATTTCAGCAGATCTATCCGGTTTTGGAAGATTTTTTCCCAAAAGGAAAACCTGCCCTGCTTCACGGAGACCTTTGGTCCGGTAATATCATGAGAGGGAAAAATGGCGTCCCGGTATTGATAGACCCGGCTGTTTACTTTGGACACCGGGAAGTGGACCTCGCATTTTCAAGGATGTTTGGGCCATTCGAAGAGGAGTTTTATGAAGCCTATGAGACAGTTTTTCCTTTGGAACCGGGATTTATTGAGCGAGTCCCCGTGTACAATCTTTACCCTCTTTTGGTACACCTTCTTCTTTTTGGCAAAAGCTACTTGCCTGCGATAGAAAAAACCGTCAGTAAGTTACTCAGTTAGCGGCTTGACCACAATCTGAAATGTGGAGCGTGTGACTTGTTCTAAAAGCACTTCTTTATCTGACATCAATTCCTCCGTAATCTTGCGATTATGGTTCTTGACTGTGATGAGTTGTAGGGATTCGTTGTACCGGATGTCAAAATCCGAAGCCAATGCTTGGATCAGTTTTTCCATTTTGAAAAGCTGCCTGTCGATCACAATCGAAATGCTGATGGCCGAAGTTTGCAAAAGATTGACCCTGAGTTTGAGTTTTTCGATTTCGGTATAGACCTGATGGATATGTGATTCATTGATAAAAGTGAAGTCCGTCACCCGGAAACTGACCAAAACCTGCTCATCTTTCACGACAATACATGGAACGGTATTCGGTTTTTCTACATGGTGGATTTGGGTTCCAGTTCCGTCAGGGTTCAAAAACGACTTGACAAAAAGTAGAATAGAAAGATTGGCCAAAGGCTTGATGGTCTTGGGGTGAATGACTGATGCGCCGTAATAAGTGAGCTCGGCTGCTTCTTTGTAATCCAATTCCTCAAATTTCACTGTATTGGGAAATCGCTTCGGGTCGGCATTGAGTACACCTTCGACATCTTTCCAAATGGTGACAGATTGGGATTGGAGGCTATGGGCCAAAATCGCCGCGGTAAAGTCCGAACCTTCTCTTCCCAAAGTAGTGGTTTTCCCCTTTTCATCCGAACCGATAAATCCCTGGGTGACGACAGGGAATCTGTCAAGCTTTGCCATCAGGTGTTTTTGACATTGGGCGGCGGTTTTTTCCCATTTGACTTTGGCAAACCTATAGTCGCTGTCAGTAGCAATGATTTCCCGCGCATCTTGCCAAAGACACAG
>NZ_CDSBKL010000281.1:0-5511 GCF_977115555.1 Aquiflexum sp. | reverse complement strand
TCAAAGTTCTCTTTTGGAAATCCGGGAACAATCCGGTCTACAAGGGTATTGCAAAAAATGCAAGCGCTTTCCATCCAAGGGAGAAATGCCTCGGGCAGGTTCCACATTTTGGCATATTCAATGACATATTCTTTTAGCTTTTGGCCATTGTTTTCAATTAGCTCACATGGAAGAATTGTCAGGCCTTTGGATCTGTCATTTTCAAAAAACGCAAAACGCTCAAAAAGCAATACAGTCAATTTTCCGGGAAAAGTTGATGGGATTTTTTTTGGATCATCATCATTTTGATCAAACACTATTCCTGCTTCTGTAGTATTTGAAATGATAAACTTTAATTCGGGATTTTTGGCCAAATCCAGAAAGAAGCCAAAATCCTGATTAGGATTACTTACCCCGGAGATCGAAGTGATAAGCTTTTGGTTATCAATGGTTTTTCCATTTTGGAAACCTCTGATCAAAACATGGTAATTATAATTCTGCTTTACAAAATCCTCGGGAATGGATTTTCCATGGCTTTGAATGATATGGACTGCACCGTCAAAATCTGTTTTTTCATTCAAAATCTCAATCATCCAGTCTGCAAATCCCCGCAGGAAATTCCCTGTTCCGAATTGAAGGACTTTTACAGGCCTTTTGACTTTGGTTCCAAAAATCAATTGGTCAGAGTGCGGCATATCAGGTTTGAAAATTACAATTGAAGATAGGTTTATGCTAGTTTAAATAAAAGTATGTCAAACATCTGGGAATTTTTCTAAACTTTGATATACTAAACAAAAAAAATATGCCTGCATTGGTTCTTGTAGAGGTCAGTATTCATGACCCTGAATTGTATGAATCTTACAAAAAACTTACCCTCGGTTCATTGGTCCCCTTTGAAGGGAGATTTGTAGTCCGTGGTGCCCAAACCGAATCCTTGGAAGGAGATTGGAATCCGGAAAGGTTGGTAATACTTGAGTTTCCTTCTGTCCAAAAAGCCAAAGATTGGTGGGCATCTGAGGAATATACCAAAGCAAAAAACATTCGATATCAGGCTGCCAAATCCAAAATGTTGGTAGTGGAAAGTCTGTGATTACGCTATTGGAATTTTTGATTTCATTCCCTAAAATCAACCAAACATGAGAGTTGCCTACCAGGAAGTCATCCAAACTTTAGAAGAAATCCTCTTTAAAAATGGGTTTTCAGAAGATAGGGCTAGGTTGTGTGCATTTCTTTTTGCCAAAGCCAGCTTGGAGGGAGTTGCTTCCCATGGATTGGACCGCTTTCCGGTTTTTTTGGAAATGATCAGAAAAAACCTTGTTCACCCAGATGCAGAATCAAGTCTTCTAGACAGTTATGGCGTTTTTGAAAGATGGAATGGCAACCTCGGTCCCGGTCCTCTCAATGCCCACCAATGTATGGACAGAGCGATCCATCTTTCTAAAGAATTTGGGGTGGGCATTGTCGCGCTGCAAAACACCAATCATTGGATGAGAGCAGGAAATTACGGTTGGCAGGCTGCAGAAGCCGGTTGCATTGCCATCTGTTTTACCAATACCAAACCCAATATGCCTGCATGGGGTGGGAGTGAACCCAGACTCGGTAACAATCCCCTTGTGATAGCCATTCCGAGGTCAAAAGGGCATGTTGTCTTGGATATGGCGATGTCGCAGTTTTCTTATGGAAAATTGAAAACCTATCTGCGTGAAGGCAAAGATATGCCTTTTGATGCGGGATTTGACATGAATGGAAACTTGACCAAATCACCTGAAAGCGTCATTTCCAATGAATTGGCATTGCCTATTGGATTGTGGAAAGGAGCCGGGCTTTCCCTGCTTTTGGATATGTTGGCTACCATTTTATCAGGCGGAAATCCGACTTTTCAGGTTGGGGAAAGTGGAGAGGAATCCGGTCTTTCTCAGGTATTTATTTGTTTGGATGCCGAGAAATTGGGAATAATGGATTGGTCGGATCAGAAACTAGATCAAATTATTGGGGACCTGAAAAGTTCATTGACCTTTGGAGACAAAGAAATCCGGTACCCAGGTGAAAACAATATGAAAACCTCCGAAGAAAACATGCAAAATGGTGTTACTGTGGATGACAAGATTTGGAAGAGCATAATCGAGGAGCTGTGACTTGTGGAAAATTGGATAGGTTGGGTCAACTTTGCAACCTTCCAACCTTAAGAACTTTTTAACTTCACAGCGAAACCCCTCTCTTCCAAGGAATAAAGTCATCCTGTCCAAGGAGTACAGCTTTGGGTTTTATCTCTCCTGAAGCAACCTTAATGATCATTTCCAAGATTTCTTCCCCCATTTCTGGAATGCTCTTTTCTCCCGAGATTATTCCTCCTGTGTCAATGTCAATGATATCAGGCATTCGCTTGGCTAGTTTCGTGTTGGTGGATATCTTGATGACAGGCGCAATGGGATTTCCCGTAGGGGTCCCCAATCCTGTAGTGAAAACCATGATATTTGCCCCCGAACCTGCCATGGCAGTGGTACTTTCTACGTCATTTCCGGGTGTGCAGACAAGATTGAGACCTGGCTTCTGAAAATATTCCGCATAATCGAGCACATCTGTGACGGGCGAAGTTCCGCCTTTTTTGGCAGCTCCGGCGGATTTTATTGCATCTGTGATCAAACCATCTTTGATATTGCCCGGCGAGGGATTCATGTCAAAACCAGATCCTACTGCGACTGCAGAGGCCGAATAAGCTTTCATTAAAGCACTGAATTTATCCGCTGATTCGTTCGTATTGCAGCGGTTGATCAATTCCTGTTCCACTCCACACAATTCAGGAAATTCTGATAGCATGGTTGTCCCTCCTAGAGCAACTATTAGGTCAGATGCATATCCTACGGCAGGATTTGCCGAAATCCCCGAAAAGCCATCCGAGCCTCCGCATTCTAGTCCAAGCGTCAGTTTGCTGAGTGGTGAGGGTTTCCTTTCATGATGGTTTGCTTTTGCCATGCCCAAAAAGGTTTTCTTTATGGCTTCTGACAGCAGCTGTTGCTCTGTACCTTCTTTTTGCTGTTCCAGGACAATGACCGGCTTTTTAATATCCGGATTGATTTTATTGAGTTTTTCTTTCAAAATTGAAGGTTGTGCATTTTGACAACCAAGGCTTAGGACAGTTGCGCCGGCCACATTAGGGTTATTGATGTATCCAGCCAAAAGGGCGCAAAGTGATTCGGAATCTCTCCTTGTACCGCCACATCCCCCTTGATGGTCCAAAATCTTGATGCCGTCAAGGTTTGGAAATAAGGTTTCTGACTTTTTTTCCTGTACTTTTTCTACACTCAGGTTTTCTATTTCTTCTTCTTTTCCTTCCTGAAATAAACTCACCATGTTTTTGACCAAAGACTTAAACGGGTTTGTCTTTCCATAACCAAGCGCTTCATTAAATGCATCCTTGATGACTTCTACATTCCTGTTTTCGCAAAAAACCAAAGGGATGATCAACCAATAATTGGCAGTACCTACCTGACCGTCTTCACGGTGATAACCGAGAAAAGTCCGGTTTTTGAACCTACTGATATCAGGTGGATTCCATTTGAAATTTTCTGTTTTCTTTCCAAAATTGGCAGCTTCATGGGTTGTATTTTGGGTTGTGATCAAACTTCCTATGGGTAAATCCATTTTGGTACGACCGACTACAGTGCCATACATGAAGATCAAGCCGCCTTTTGGAAGAGGCTCAATTGTAAATTTGTGTTTTGCCTGAATTTCTTGTTGCATTTTGATCGACTTTCCTTCAAAATCTATGATGCTTCCAGCTTGTAAATCCACCAATGCGACCAAGACATTGTCATTTTCGTGGATTTGAATAAAAGTTTTTGTTTTGCCAGCCATGTATAATTTGATCTAACCTGAAATCGTTTGCATTAACTTATGTCCTGTATTTCTTGAAAACAAAATTTAAGTGTTTATTTTCATGAAAGATTATCATTTTATACAATGGGCAAAAAAATAATCACTATAGGCGAAGTAATGATGCGCCTCAGTACTCCAGGACATGAAAGATTCGTTCAGGCAAGTTCTTATGAAGCTGTTTTTGGCGGATCGGAAGCAAATGTTTCTATCTGTCTCGCCAATTGGGAACAGGAAACTTATCATGTCACCGCTTTTCCTAGCCATGATATCGGAAAAGCAGCTACCCGGTATTTGAGGCAGACAGGTGTCAAGACAGATTATATCTATTTTTCGGAAGGAAGGATGGGCCTATATTTTCTTGAAAACGGTTCCATGCAGCGTTCTTCCAAAATCATATATGACAGATTTGATTCGGCTTTTTCCAATTTTGATGGAAAAGACATTGATTGGGATCAGGTTTTTGAAGGAGCAGATTGGTTTCATTGGACTGGAATAACACCAGCCTTGAGCCAGAATGCAGCCGACATGACGTTGAAGGCACTTAAGGTCGCATATGATAAAGGCTTGACAATCAGTGGTGATATTAATTACAGAAGGAACCTTTGGCAATATGGGAAAAGCCCTTTGGAAGTAATGCCTGAGCTTATCCGGTACACCCATGTCTTGGTAGCTGGCAAATCAGATTTTGAAAATTGTATGGACATCAGTCTTGATGATTGGGGAAATGCTTGCTATCAGGCCAAAAAAGACTACCCACAGATCAAATACATTACCAAGACAAAGAGGGAGTCGGTTTCTGCTTCCCATAACAGGCTGAAAGGCACTTTGTGGAACGGGGAAGAAATCCTTTTTTCAAACGTTTATGAAATGACCCATATAGTAGACAGAGTGGGAGGTGGGGATGCCTTTATTGCCGGATTGATTTATGGCTTATTGCATTTTTCTGACCAAGAGGCTATTGAATTTGCGACTGCCTCATCCGTCTTAAAACACAGTATAAAAGGTGATGCCAATTTTGTATCTCTTGAGGAAGTTAATGATCTGGTAAGAGGTGAAAATGTAGGCAAGCTTTTGAGGTAAATTTGATGTGAATTATAATTCCAAAATTATCAATTTCGCCCCAACCAATTTTAAGAAGTCTAAAACCTATTAACCTAAAGAAATCCCAATGAAACAAACCCATGCAGAAATCCTTGGAAAAATGGCTGATACAGGAATGATTCCAGTATTTAATCATAGGGATATCTCGATTGCCAAGGCGGTCTTAGATGCTTCATACAATGCCGGAATTCGGGTTTTTGAATTTACAAACCGCGAATCAAATGCTTTTGAGGTATTCAAAGCTTTGAAGATTTATTCTGAGAAATATCCCGATTTGTTGTTGGGAATTGGAACTGTTTTTTCTGAGTCAGACGCTAACAGGTTTCATTTGATGGGGGCGGATTTTGTCGTTTCTCCGGCATTGATTCCAGAAGTAGCCAATTATTGCACTATGAAAGGTGTTTTTTGGGTTCCGGGCTGTGCTACTGTGACCGAAGTTTTTCAGGCAAAATCTTTGGGAGCACTTTTGGTCAAGGCTTTTCCGGGAAATTTACTTGGTTCAGGTTTTATCAAAAGTGTATTGTCAGTAATGCCTGATATCAGAATGATGCCTAC
>NZ_CDSBKL010000280.1:0-5530 GCF_977115555.1 Aquiflexum sp. | reverse complement strand
ACCACCAGCTAAAGCAGGTGGAAATTGAAACCCATCAGGGAAGGTCTCATTCATAATTTGTCATTCATCATTTTTCATTCCAATAAGAGATCCTTCACTCATTCCTCATTCAGGATGACGGACACAGACCTCTTACTTTTCACCTTTCACTTTCAACTCTCATTTGGAATCTTTCCCCTAATCCGGCATCTTTACCCTTTTAAGAATGAAGAATTAAGAATTGAAAATGAATAATTAAAAATGACCAACAACGATATTCTCCGCAGCCTCCGCTATACTTTTGATTTTGGTGATGACAAGATGATTGCGCTTTTTGGCTTGGGCGGCAAAACCGTCACAAGGGCTGAGGTGAGTAATTGGCTGAAGCGGGAGGAAGACCCGGAGTACAAAGGGATCTATGACAAGGATTTGGCGTATTTTCTCAACGGCCTGATCATCGACCGGAGGGGCAAGCGGGAAGGCGTCGAACCGGTGGCGGAGAAGACCCTGACCAACAACATGATCTTCCAAAAATTGAAGATTGCCCTTAACATGAAGGATGATGAGATCCTGGAGATCTTGGCCAAGGTAAATGTCAACATCAGCAAGCATGAGCTGAGTGCTTTTTTCCGTAAACCGACACAGGATCAATATAGATTACTTAAAGATCAAATCCTGAGGAATTTTTTGAGAGGGATTCAGATGAAGTATAGGCCGGAGTGAGGTTGGGATGTTTGAATTTTGATTTACGAATTACGATTTACGGGGTGTTTCAGAAGTAGGAG
This sequence comes from Aquiflexum sp., assembly GCF_977115555.1. NCBI lineage: Bacteria > Pseudomonadati > Bacteroidota > Cytophagia > Cytophagales > Cyclobacteriaceae > Aquiflexum > Aquiflexum sp. Next base: position 4,766 of record NZ_CDSBKL010000280.1, on the reverse strand, counting down.
AGGTAGGGAAGTTGGGATTTTTGGAAGTTAGGAGCTTATTCCCACTTTTTTCTTTGCGGCTTTGTGACTTTGCGGGATAAAAACATTCCTACATGAGATTTTATTTTACCGCAATGGACCCGAAGGTTTCGCAAGGGGCGCAATGGATTTTACCTTGAGGTATTGGATTTTACCTTTGCGTGGTAGCGGCTCTGCGTGAGATTAAATTCATCATTTTGAGGAATCTGCATTTGCTTCTGTCTGCTTTTTGAATTGCCTCCAATTGTCTTTCCATTCCTCGGAGGAAAGGTCATGCTCATAGATGTAATTGACGATGCGTTCGAGTTCTTCTTGGTCTATCGTCAGGGGAGGCATCAGCCCAAAGTTTCTGATGGCGCCGGGCATTTTGGATTTTTCCTGATCGGGATGCTGCACATATGCGATGATGGGATTGACAAAATCCTCCCTTGAGATCCCTTCCCTGAAGTAATGTTCCCGTACTTTGAACATCGGCGGACCTGTCCTGCCGGCATGTCCTCCGCTCATTTCGGGATGGTGACAAGCAAAGCAGTATTTGTCCATCAATACCATGCCGTCAAGGTGGAGATCGCCTGTTGGGTCGGACACCTGTACTGTTTTTTTGTTTTGTTGGTTCAGGTAAATCAAAGTGCCGATCCAAATCATTGCGGGCAATAAGGTCAGGATAATATATTTTTTGGGAATCATAATCACATCATTTTACATAGCAAATGGATTTTGCTTTGGGCGGTTTTTATTTGATCAGTTTGAGTCCTTCCGTGGCAGATTCGTCTCCGGGATTGTTCAGAAGGACTTTTTGGAAAAGGATTTTGGCTTCACGGGATTTTTGGAGGCTGAGTTTGTTCCATGCCAGGAGGATCAGTCCGTCATAGTCAAAAGGATAGAGGTTGACGACTTTCTCCAGGTAGGGATCTGCCTTGGCAAATTCCCCGCGGTTGTAGTAGATCAGTCCGACGCGGTAATTGACGAGGCTGTTCTGTGGGTCATTCTTTAGGATTTGGCCGTAGATGTCGAGGATTTTGTCCCATTTTCCCTGTACAGACAGGGGGAGAACGAGGCCGAGTTTGGGTTCGACGGCATAGGGTTTGAGGTCTACGGCCTTGGTATAGTACTCGACAGATAGGTCAAGCTTGGAAGCCTGATAGTGCAGCCAACCCAACCTGAGGTTGAGTTCATAGGAATCTGACTGGTAGACAGCCTTGAGTCTGTCGATGGCGCCGTTGAAGTTTTGGGATTTTTCAAGGCTGTAGCTCTCCCTGAATGCTTCGGTGACTTTGTCCTGTGCATGCGCATTGAATGCGGTGATCAGGGCGATCAGAAATGCCAAAACCAGTATTTCTGTCTTTACGATCAGGTTGGTTTTGTGTCTTGGGGTTTTTGCTAGAATCTCCATGATAGGATGCCGGTTATGGATTGAAGGTTATATTGCTGTAAGTTGATGGGTTCGGAATCGGACCCGGAAGTTTTGAATTCACTTTCATTGGTAAAGAAGGTGTAATCCAGGGTGATGCTCCACCTTGGATTGGGCAGGATGATGGCCCTGCCGCCGATTCTTTGTGTGATTTTGTCCAGCCTGTTGAAGACCACAATGCCGTCATTGAGCAGGAAGTTTTCCATTTCTCCGAAGGAAGCATAAGCTTCCAGCCAAAGGTTGTTGTTGAATTTGGTACCGATCTGCTGTTCAAAGACAAAGCGGTTTGTTGTGGGGCTTGTGTCGGTTTGCTGTCTTTGGTGGGATACCACGGAGATGGTATAGAGGTCAAGGTTTCCCTTGGGGTAAAAGAGGAGTTTGAAGTCCTGTTGGTCCTGCCGGGCATTGGCAAGGGTACCGTGGTAGTAGGTGGCGCCGAGGCTGACATAATTCCATCTTTTGTAGAGGGAGCCAAAAAACACCATGTCATTGTCTGTCTGCGAGATCTCCCGGACAGTCACATTGGGACCTTGTCCTGCCTCAGACAGTTCAGGGATGGAATAATTGATGTTGATGTAATGAATCCCTCCCATGAGGCTAAGGCCTTTTGCCAAAAGGATGTTGGCAGCGCCATAGTATTGGAAAAGGTTGGATTGGTAGTCTCTGTCAAGCAGGATTTCACCTTCGGATTGGGTATAGAGCAGGTGGCTGGCATTCAGGCCTGAAAAACCCTGAAAGATGGATAACCTTGGGCCGAGGCCAAGCTGCAAGCCGACAAATGCATAGTGGTGTTGGTTTGGAATAAACTGACTTCCTTCCAGGTCGGGGCTGATCGGAGCGGTAAAATCATCCGCCACTTTTTTGTCAATCAGGCCGGTGTAGTTGTAGGCAAGGTCAATCTTTTCGATGATTTTGGAAGATTCGGTTTTCGTCTTTTGCTTCATGGCAGGAGAAAAACCGGAAGCGACCACTTTTGCATCGGCAGACCTTCCTGCCCATAAGTAGGCATAATAGAGGTATTCCTGAAGGTATTCCTCGCCGCTGTTCATTTTGATTGCCTTTTCCAAATGGGTCGAAGCCTCATGGTAATTGCCTGTCTCATAATTGGCAATCCCCAATCTCACCCTGAGGTAGTAGTAATCTATTCCTTCCTCCAGGGCTTTTTTGCCCTCTTGGATCAGGAGCGGCCAATCTTTCTGCTGAAAATAGGAATAGGTTTCCGTTTCAACCTGTGAAAGGCTTTTTTGCTTTTGGGCCATTGCGGGAAAGGCAAAGAGTCCAAGGATGAGCATTCCGAGCATTATTGATCGTGGATACATGTTGCCAGGATTTGTTTTTTGTGATTTTTGAAACGAAATGTCTGAAGTCCGCTTTCGTCCAGGACAAATTCAAACTCCGAGAGATCCAAGGTTCTTCCCCAGGATTTTTTGAGGATTTGACCCTTTAGGGAAAGGGGTTTGGTGGAAAAGCCCTTGTTTTTTTCGGGGTAGTTCAGGATATATTCCCCTTTGAGGTATTGGTAAAAAGGGGCGATGAAATCCTGGAGAAAGATTTTATTGACATGGAAAACCATGTGTACCGGGAAGCTGTCTTGGAGCTTCAGCCTATCGGTAAAACCGAAGCTCATCTTATAGGCGGAGAGATAGAAGTCATAGAGCAGGGATTTTCTGTCTCCTTCGAAATGGGTAAAATGAAGCATGGCCTCATCAAGTTTGAAGTAGGCTTTGGAGCCTGTCGTCCTGCATTCAAGGTATTTGTTGAGGCTGTAATCCCTCTTGACTTCCCATTCGTAAAGTTTTCCGTCTTCGGTTTCAAAGTGGAGTTTGTCTCCAACTACAAAGGAGAAGGCTTTTTTGAGGCCATTTTCTGGAAGTAGGGAACTGACTACGGCATCTACGGGCGGGTTGATGGTGGACATCAGTTTTTCTTCCCCTTTGATCCTCATCCATACATCGGTGATTCTATAGTCGATGGTTTTGGATCCGATATGTGGTGTCGCCTGGATCTGAAAATGAAGGTGTGGATAGGGGGAATTTCCTGAGTTGCCACACTTTCCGATGACTTCTCCTTTTTTCACTTTGTCTCCGGGTTTTGGCAGGATCGAGCCTTGTCTGAGGTGGCTTAAGCTACTGTAGAGGAAATCGGCATGCTTGATGATGATGGTATTTCCCCAGTTTTTGTCGAGGTTGTTGGCGCCGATGGGATTGTCCGGAATGTCGTTGACCACAGTCTCCACCGTCCCGTCTGCGGGAGAGATCACATTTTTGTCATAGCAGTAATAGTCCAAAGGGAAATCTCCTTCATTCCTGAAGGTTTTGTTTTGTTCATCCTTGATTTCAAAATCCCATGCATGGCGCCAATCGTCTTTGTGGGTATAGGCCCCGTTGTGTCCCTGGGTTACGGTCCATTCCCCAAAGAAGGGAAGGTAAATGGGTACCGGGCTATCTTCACCGAACCTTTTCATAAAGTTGCTGAAGGTGTACAGGTTTTTTTCGGGAGAATTCTGCTGCCAAAAGATGGTGCTGAGACCGATCCTGTTGTCTACCCTGAACTTCAGCGCGTACAGGAATGTCAGGGTAGCAAGGTTGAAAGGAAAGGAATGGACAGGGAGATAGATCAGGTTGAAGAGCTGCTGCAGGGCAATCCCCAAAATCATGACCACAGGGATGATGGCAATGAGACCAAGGTAAGAGCTCTTGTTGGGGATGATGAAATATCCCCCTAGGGCGATGGCGGTCAGGATATAGTTGAATCCGATGTAGCTGAATGACACTTCGGAAAAGGGGATACCCAACAACATATACATGACATAAGCGATGTAAAATCCCCAAAGCGAAAGGGTAAAAGCGATGCGGGAATAGATCAGGACGCCAACTGCTGCAAGAAACCCTGCGATGACATTGGTCTGAAAAAATATGGCTCCAAGAGAAAGGAAATAAGCTTTCACTGAAACCGGCATGGGGACTTGGTTCCACCATTCGTAGATCCTGACCAATTCCCTGCCGCCCATGAGGTAGAGGTCATTCAGGACATAGACCCCTCTTTCACTCAGTCCCAATTCTCCAAATTCCCTGCTAGCCAGTCTGATCATCCAAAAAACAAGGATAAAGGGAATGCTCAGGTAGGGGAGGCCGTATTTGCCCAAAACCCCTTCCAAAGTCACTGAAATGAATACTGTCAAAATCCCCGATACCAAAACCATCAAAAAAAGCAAAAGCCCCGGTTCAAAATAGATTCCAAGTCCGACTCCGACAAGCAGTGCATTGAATCCGTAGAACCCCTGACGGATGTTTGGTTCGTATAATCCGATAAAATGGGCGGTAAACAATGCTGCCAA
>NZ_CDSBKL010000279.1:0-5536 GCF_977115555.1 Aquiflexum sp. | reverse complement strand
TTTTTTTAAATAACGGTTTACCTTTGGCCATTGAAAATTTTCCTCAACAGTTTTTTATGTCATGATAAAAACATCAGCCCTAATGGTATTTTTTCAATTTTTAAGTGGGAGTAATTTTGCTTTGATGACTCAAATTACCATCGGCGACACAGCTACGGACTTAGCTGACTCTGGCTTCAATTTCAAATTGGTCCTGGTTTTGGCCTTATTGGCAATTGCAATTGCGATGTTTGTCAAAAACAAGCCTAGAATGGATGCAGTGGGAATAATCATGATTGCCGCATTGCCTTTTACAGGAATAATCACTGTAGAAGAAACGTTGATTGGATTCAGCGACCCAAACATAGTTCTGATTGCAGTCCTTTTTGTCATGGGTGAAGGCCTTGTAAGGACCGGAGTAGCAAGGAATGTTGGGGATTGGATCAATCAAAAAGCAGGGGGAAATGAGACTAAGTTACTTGTTCTGTTGATGTTGGCGGTCGCCGGATTGGGATCTGTCATGAGTTCTACCGCAATCGTTGCAATATTTATTCCTGTAGTTTTTAGGATTTGCAGTAATACAGGAATTTCACCTAGTCATCTGATGATGCCGATGAGTTTTGCAGCTTTGATAAGTGGAATGCTTACTTTGATATCCACTGCCCCGAACTTGGTAGTGAATTCTGAACTTATGCGGCAAGGTGAAAATGGATTAGGGTTTTTTACCATAACCCCTTTTGGGCTTGCTATTTTGGCTTTGGGAGTAGTGTACATGTTGTTTGCCAGAAAATGGCTGCCGGACAATTCCTCCAAATCTGTGAAAAAGAAAAGAAAACCCACTTTTAAAGATTGGATTGAAAAGTATGACCTGATCAATAGGGAGTATAGGGTAAAAGTATTGCCAGATTCTTTACTTCTTGGATATAAAATCAATGAACTTGACCTCAAATATGAAGGATTCAAACTTTTGGCGGTAGAAAGAAAAGATGCTAATAAACAGGTCTTTATCAGACCAACCAAAATCATGGATTTTCAGGTGGATGATATTTTGTTTTTAGATGTCAGGAATCATGAAATTGACCTTAAAACTTTTGCTGAAAAATATGGAGTTGAAAAAATTAACCTTTCAGGTGGAAAAGGCTATCTGACTTCAATATCCCAAGAATTGGGGATGATTGAAGCTATCATTCCTGCCGAATCTGATTTTGTCGGGAAAACAGTAAAAGAAGCAAGGTTAAGATCCGAATCTGGTTTGACAGTAATAGGCCTTTGGAGAGGGGATCATGCGATTTTAGAGGGGTTTTTAGAAAAGGAGCTAAATGTTGGTGATACCATTTTGATTGCAGGTTTTTGGGAAGATATCAAAAGAATAGGGCAGGAAACAGATGAACTTGTTTTGCTGAATTTGCCTATTGAATTTGAGGAAGTATTACCGGCAGCAGACAAAGCTATGCATGCAGTTGTGATTTTGGGTTTGGTTGTCCTGACTATGATTACAGGAATTTTGCCCAATGTTCATGCGGTGATTTTGGGTTGCCTTGCAATGGGATTATTTAGGATTATTGACATGAACAGTGCCTACAATTCCATTTCTTGGAAAAGCCTGGTACTGATTGTGGGAATGATGCCGTTTTCAATCGCACTTCAGAGGACAGGCGGAGTGGAAATGGCCGCTGACGGATTGATCAACCTAGTCGGAGAAAGTGCTCCATGGGTAGCAATCGCTTCCCTGTTTTTCATTACGGCTGTGTTGGGCCTGTTTATCTCCAATACAGCCACTGCTGTCCTTATGGCTCCAATAGCAATTAAAATGGCTTATGATTTGGAGTTATCTCCTTATCCATTTGCAATGGCTGTGATATTGGCAGCTTCTTCGGCATTTATGACTCCTGTTTCATCACCTGTCAACACCCTTGTGGTAGCTCCCGGTGGCTATAAGTTTGGGGATTTTGTAAAAATAGGCGTGCCATTTACGATCATAGTGATGATCATAGCTGTCTTTTTGATTCCTTTAATTTTACCTTTTTAGTCATTAAAAATAAAAAATCCCAAACCTCCTGGATCGCGGATAATGATATTGTCTACGATTCCTTCTTTGTTAAAATGGGTAATTTCCTCTGTGATCGGTATTTTTAAAGTCCTGATTTTGGAGATGATTTCTGGATTGTTTTTTCCGTTGAAATAAGTCAGTGAAGGGTTGAAAAACAGATGGGGACAGGAAAGCGCTTTCATCAAAGTAATTGTAAATCCATTGTTGGTCAGTGAAAAATAGCTGCCTTCCAAATTTCCAAAAACCAATTTAAATCCCATGCTAAGATATATTTCAAAGGATTTTTTGGGATCGATTGACTCCAGACTGATTCCCATATATTTTCCCAAAACGCTGAAAGTAGCTTCTTTCTCGCTCAATTCTATTTCAGGAATCCCCTCGATCAAATAAATCCAAACGCCATTTCCATCGGAAATCAGATATCCATCTTTGATTGGAACAACCTCCGTAATGGACTTTAGTTTGTCTATTTCAACTTTCCAACTTTCCTTATAAAACTTAAATCCTGACCTGGAATACCTATCCGGATTGATTTCTACAAAAGCTTTTCCATCAGTCAAACAGATTGGCTTTTCAGAAATCTGACTAAATCCAAGTTTTAAATAAAAATCAATGCTTGAACTTAAATGTGGTGTTGGAGTGTGGATCAATCCTTGCATAAAAACGGAAGGTTGGTTTTGAATTTTAACCTGCATTTTGATATGCTTTCCTTACCCAATCAAAGACTTCTTGGTCTATATCATCAATTCCGGTCAGGTTGATTTTATGGGTACACATCGCATTTCCGCTTGGGAGTAGTTTACCGCTCGGTTCTTGGCCTTTGAGATTGATGCCTATCTCAAACCTTGTTTTGGTAACCGGATGCAACAAGGCAAACTGTTTTTTTCTTCTGAGGCTCACATTGGCTATTTTGGGGGCTATTTCAATGTCGTTGCCGAATTTTGAAATAGCTACAATCAGCTTGTCATAAATGGGTCTGAAATGTTCTTTGCCTTTGTATTGGTTGTTGATCAGTTCATCTTGGTCTTCGTGAGACCCTGCATCCGTGGCTAGGGTTTTCAAAGCTACCAAATTGGCAAATCCATGAGTCAGTCCTTTTTCCTCTTTCAAGTACTTCATGATCTGACCATGTTTTTCAAATTTCAAGGTTTTGACTTCCTCGATCCATTTTTCCAGACTTTTTCCTGTATTTTTTTTCAGGTTATCGAGCATGGTTTGTGCTGCATTGTCCATGGTTTTTTGGGTTATAGTATTAATTTTTCCTCGTAAAAATGGCTACAATAGCCGTGGTTATCATGCCCATAACGGGTGCACCGATCAATCCTTGGATTATATAATTTTCAAGATTGAAATATGCTTCTCCTGCTTCTTGGGTAGTTTTTCCTGTAGAAACACCGGTAGCTATCGCATTTTGGAAGTAATCAGGTGTAATGAAGGTTGAAGTGATATATTGAGTCAAAGGACTTAGAATTGTCACGAACAAAGTAATAATCAAACCGCAAATGAAACCTTGCATGTAAGTCATTTTGCCGTGATAATGGTTTTTCCTTTTTTCCAATAGGGCGAAAACATAAACAGCTATTGCCGGGATTGCAAAAAAATTCGTGTATGTCATGTGTTTATCAATATGCACATCATGAAGCCCGACAGCTTTTTCAAGCACCATCCATAGCAAGGTCATCAAGGCAAATATGATTGCCCATTTGATTTCAATTTTGAGATTTTTCATAAGGCTAGGGTTTGGGTTATGAGACCACTGTCCAGATTCAGGACATGTACAATGAAAATTTAAAAAATTTAATTTTGTAGAAAAAAAAATGGAGAGATAATTTTAATAAAAACCACTTAATTTTTTAAAATTATTTGGCTTTTATTTTGTTTCCTTTGGAGTCATGTGTGACTTCGGCCAATCCAAGTTTTTCCATCAAGGGAGGGATATACATCGCAAATCTTCCCCGTAATCCTTTTTTCAATCCATACCAACCACCGACAGGATTGGTCTCGGATCTGCCCCAAGCCTCAACGGTTCCGTCTTTGGCAGGTTTTTGTTCGTCTGCGCTTCCCAACTCCATCCAATCTCCGTGTTTTTTCAGCATTTGGTGAAGGTCTTGGAGACAACGGAAATCATAAAGCAGGGTGGTTTTTCCAACCACACATACGATCACCTCTTTACCGTCCTTGATATCCTTATACATCTCATAGTCAGAGGTTAGGGGAGGGGTTTTTAATTTCCAAGGGTTTTCTTTGGTTCCTTCTTGTGCCATTTGAATTCAAGTTTGAAGTTTCAGTCCCTTGAATTTAGAACTTTTAAGGTTCTCATTTCAAGGTTCTATAAACTTTTTCAACCTTCCGACTTGAATTCAGCTGACTAAAAAATAAGCAGATTCCGTCCCAAAACAGGTTCCACCAATTTCCCATTCAAATTTTCCTGATTGGATAACAAGATATCCCAAGGTTCCATCCGGGGTTCATCAGAAAGGTTAAAAGTGCCAAAATGCATGGGGATAAAATATTTTCCTTCCAAGGTATTGAATGCCTCAATTGCGTCTTTTGGGCTAATGTGAGCTTGGTGCATAAACCACTCAGGCTTATAAGCCCCGACGCCCATCAGGCAATAATCAGGAGTTCCTAAGGTGTTTTTGATATCCAAGAAGTGCTCACCTTTTCCGCTGTCACCCATAAAATAAATGGAATAACTGCCATTTTGAATATAAAAACCTCCCCACAGACTTTTGTTATCATCTGTCAGCCATCTTTTCGACCAATGCCTGCTTGGTACATAAGTGATGGAAATCCCACTATCCAAAAGTGAATACTGTTGGTACCATCCCGCCTCTTGGATGGTGTGGCCGTTTGTCCAGCCATTGATCACGCTTTCCAACCCTAATCCCGTAAGAATTTTCATGGAAGGATTTGCTTTGGCAAGGTACTTCAGTGAGTTTTCATCGCAATGGTCCCGGTGGTTATGTGACAATAAGATATAATCCAGCTTGGGCATTTTTTCCAAAGAAAAAGGCAGCGGGCTTTCTCTTTTCAGAAATGTATTGTCGATCAAAAGGGGATCAGTCAGGAATACCTTTCCATGGATTCTCATTAAATAAGTTGCATGTCCCAGCCAAATCAAGTAATCTTCTTGTCCGTGAAAGACCGTGGAATCGAAATCAACTGTCAATTTTCTCGTTTCCGCCTTTTTTTCTTCTGCCTGTGGATTTTTACTCGTTTGCCATTTCAAAACATCCCCAAAGCTAGAAGTGAACGGTTGGTATAAATTGACAAACCGTCCTTTTTCATCAAGCGGATTACCCTTCCAATTCTCATTGGGTTGGATGGTATTGAGTTGTGGATTGGAAGCAAATTTTGGTTTCATAGGATCGGTCTCTTCATTTAATAATAAAATGAAAAGAAGAGGTATTAACAAAACTAAATAGAATGGTTTTTTCTTCATTTATCCAACAAACAAACCGGTATTTCAAGGGAATGTTTTATGCAGCCAATAATTCATGAAGT
>NZ_CDSBKL010000278.1:0-5554 GCF_977115555.1 Aquiflexum sp. | reverse complement strand
GATGTCTGTGCGTCTACTTCCCATCCGGGCCATGAGGGGCTCCACGACTCGCAGTGGGTGCAGATTAATCTCCAAAAAGGACTTTATCAATGGATGAATGCACGAGGAATCTATATCAATGCGCCGGATTGGTACTTTTTGGATGGGACCCACAAGATCGCTTTGGGATATCGGGAGGTAAATTTCTCACTTCCCAGAGAAAGGCAAAAGATCCTCAACAGACAGAATATCCATGACGGAACTTGGGAAAAAACGCCTTCTATGGGTTGGGGCTTTGTACCCTTGACAGCCTATCACGGTGGTGGGGACGAAGCAGTACTTGAGCCACTAAGCGAGCACCTGGAAGACTATAAGCAACTGATGATGCAATATTATGGTGCAGGGGTGCAGGCTTGCTACAGAGGTCCGAGGCTATACGATACCGAGGAAACCAAAGCTGTGGTCATTTCTGTAATCGATTGGTATAAAAAATACCGGGAAATCCTCAATGCAGACATTATCCGACTCCGCCGGGCTGATGGCAGGGATTGGGACGGTTGGATGCATGTAGATTCACAAGGGAGAGAAAAGGCTCTAGTGATGTTGTTCAATCCTACCAATCAACCCATGTCCAAGGATTTGGTGATTCCACTTTATTATACAGGACTTACTGATCAGGCAAAGGTCAGTGTGGAGGGAGAGAGTCCAAATTCCTATTTTCTTAACCAAAGACAAGAAATCACCCTAAGGGTAGAAATTCCCGCCGATGGTTACACTTGGTTGCTAGTGGAATAGTAAGTATTTAAATGGATTATTTTTATGAAAAATAGTGATAATTGAAAACCCAGAACCCTATCAATCATGCTAATTACGAAAGGAATAGGAGCGTTTTCTTTGTTTAGTGAGCGTAATTATTTAACTTTTAATAAAATATAAAACAGATTATTTCCATGTTTTCAGCGGAGCAATTAGAAAATATCAAAACCAGAAAGGAACTGGTAGCATTGTCAAAAATTGAGGGGATCAACTTAAAGAAATCCATCAAGCGGGCAAAATATGAAGAGGAATTGAAGCTGCTACAGACTGAGCTTTCCTTACTTCAGGAGCATATCGAGAAGAAAAACCTGCGTGTTGCGGTGATTTTTGAAGGTAGGGATGCAGCAGGAAAAGGCGGTTCGATCAAGCGCTTTGTCGAATACCTCAATCCACATGCAAGTGGCGTTGTGGCACTGAGCAAACCTTCCGATGTAGAACGTGGGCAGTGGTATTTTCAACGGTATATAGAAGAACTTCCCAACAGCGGACAGATCAAGTTTTTTGACCGTAGCTGGTACAATAGGGCCGTGGTCGAGCCGGTGATGGGGTTTTGTACGGAAAAGCAATATGATACTTTCATGAGGCAGGTCCCCAATTTTGAACACATGCTTTATGAGGACGGCATCACAGTCATCAAATTCTGGTTTGACATCAGCAGAGAAGAGCAGCAAAAGCGCTTCGATGCCCGCCTTGGCAATCCTCTCAAAGAATGGAAATTCAGTCCTGTGGACTTGAAAGGACAGGAACTTTGGGACAAATTCACTGAGTACAAAGAACTGATGTTTACTGAGACCCATACCTCTTATAGTCCATGGGTGGTGGTGGAAACCAACGACAAAGAGGAGGCTAGGCTGGAAAGTTTGAGGTATGTATTGTCCAGGTTCAAATATCCCGGCAAAGGAAAAACCAAAGCCAACCTAAAGAATGACCCGAATGTGATTTTTAAATATTTCCGTAAGAACAAAAAATTTGACCTTTAATGACCATGGTACTTTCAAAAGAAGATGTAGAGGTATTGAACTCTAAAATTGGCCTTAAACATTTATTGGCAAACAAAAAAATCAACCTTGAAAAGGTGTTGGAAGCTACCCGCCATGAACTCAAATTGAGGGAAATTCAGTCGGAATTGGTCAGGTTGCAACTTTGGGTGATCGCTAACGGAAAAAAAGTGGTAGTCTTGGTGCATGGAGGTGATTCTTCGGAAAAAAGCACAATTATTAGGAAGATTTTTTCCCATAACAATCCAAGACATTTCAGGGTGGAAGTTAATTTACCACACAGGTATAAACCGGATGAGAACGACTATTATTTCAAGAAATTTGTGGAGAAATTGCCCCAAGCGGGTGAAATAGTTTTGTGGGACAGTAGCTGGTACAACAGGGCGCTTTTTGAGCCAATGCTTGGAATGTGCACAGAGGATGAATATGAAAAATTCATGGATCAGGTCAATAATTTTGATAAAATGATGGTCGATTCAGGGATTATTTTGGTCAAATTCTATTTTACCATCAGCCCTGATGAGCAGTCTGCCCGATACAATGAATTGAAAAAGTCGCCTCTGACAAGATGGAAAACCGAACATTGGATCAAATATTCGCCAAAAACCCTGAAGAAATATTTGAAATACAAAGAGGCGATGTTCGAAAAGACAAGCACTGATTTTTCCCCTTGGATAGAAATTGACAAGGATACAAGAGAAGAAGAACTCATCGCAGCAGCTGAACACCTGTTGAGCAGTATTCCTTACAAAGGATAATTGGTATCGGTAATTTAGAAAGGGTGGTAATCGTAAAAATTTCCGCCCTTATTTTTTGCTCAAACTTTTCGAAACTTTAATTGTGCTACAACAAGCAGGACAAGGCCAATCAAAAATCCTGAAATTGCAAAAAGGAATTTAAGCTTGACGAGGGTTTCAAAGAAAAGCATGTTTCCGGCGAAGCCTTGTTGGATCCATTGTGTCAGTCTGAGGTTTTCACTGATATCAAATAGCAAGGCAAAAACCTGAAGCAGCCCCAAGAAGAGCAGGAGGTTTTTTAGGAAACTGAACCTGTTGGGGGATTTATTTTGCACTGCCAAAACCTGGAATTTTTGTCTTGCCCACATACAAAGGATAAAAATTGTTGGGAACAATGTTGACATGAAAAACTAATCCAATTTCAGGTGTTGCAGGAGAAACTCCTTCTTTTTCCGTTCTGCCCCTGCTATAATCAATTCATTCAGCCTTGTCGCACTCCCCGGAAGTTCAAATTCCATCACATTGAATTTCAGCCCTGTTTCTGATTCAAATTGGGACTGATGATAGCGCATCAAGACGAAAGCAATGATGGTAAGCAGGAGGAAAATGAAGAAGGCGGATTTCAGTTTCATAAGGTTATTATTATGTTTTTACTTCTTCACCTATCTCGCCATTTTCTTTTCTTCTATGGCAATTGAGAATTATATTTTGATTTCAATCAATTTTCCACTGCCAATTAGATCAATTGGATATTAAGTATTTAGAAACCTCTCCGCAATTTTGAGTTGACGGAAGCGGAATCGCTTTTTCACCCTGTGCTCGGCGCTTCGCTGCAAGATGTCTTTGAGCGTTTCCATGACTTCGATCGTGTGGTCTCCTTTGTTGATCATGACGCATTCCGCATTGGCGGATTGTCCGGCATCGGTGATTTCGGAGCGGGTAGCCATGCCTGATTTATTGAGGCTTTCGAGTACTTGGGTGGCCCATACCACAGGAACGTGTGCGGCCTCACAGATCCAAAGGATTTCCTCCTGAATTTCCCCCATTCTCTCAAATCCGATCTCCACAGCCAGGTCACCTCTTGCGATCATCACCCCAAAAGCCCTTTGCTTCATCCCCTCTATCAGCAAAGAAGGCAGGTTGCTGACTGCTTCCGGAGTTTCTATTTTGATGATCATATGTGGGTGATGCTCCGAAATCGCCCTCAGCTCGGATTGGAGATTGCTGATATCGTCTGCTGTCCTTACAAAGGAATATCCGACCAAATCAGCATGCTCACAAATAAAAGGAAGACTGGCTTTGTCAAAATCAGTCAGGGAAGGAATCTGTATCAAGCTATCAGGAAAGTTGATGCCCTTCTTTGCCTTGATTTGGCTTTTCTCTGAGGAAATCCTGGTGATCCTTATCCCTACCTTTCCTGTTTTTGTTTTTTCTACAGTTGCCCTGATGACACCATCATCGATATAGACCCTGTCTCCTTTTTTCAAAAACCCGATAATACCCGAAACATTCGGGCTGATGACTACATCATCTTGATCAAAACCCTTACTCTCTTCTGCCAGCCAGATCAAGTCTCCTTCTTTTACCATTACTTTTCCCTTGTCCTTGCCTTTGCCAAGTAATACAGTTCTGATTTTTGGCCCTGCCAAGTCCATGTATATTTTGCAGTCTATCCCGGTCCTCTTGCTTGCTTTTCGGAGTTTGCTGATCATTTTGGACCAGGTAGCTTCATCATCATGGGCGCAATTGATCCGTGCGACATTCATGCCGTTCTCGAGCAAACTTTTAATCAGAGCATAGCTATCAGCGAATCCTGAGTCAAAAGTGACCATCAAAGAAGGAATACTGGGAATGGTTTTGTTGCCAAATAGCAAATGGCTTTTCTCTTCGATTTTCTTTTTGCTGAATGAAAAATCACAGGCATCAAGCTGATCGGCTTGGTAGTTTTCGCCCAACCTTTCCAATATCGACTGCACCTGCCTCCTGATATGGCTTTCACTGCTCGCCAAAGACGAAAGGCCATTTACATGGAGGTTGTCCTGAAGGTTGCGCAGGTCCCGGTTTCTGACAACAAGGTATTCGATGAGGTTCTTGGCTGCTTCTTTTTGGTCATTGTGCAGGTTGCTGAAAAGTCCGGACTTATCGGCCACTTTTGCTTCCATACTTTTTTCCAAAGAAATAAGCTCCTTTTTGATGTAATCAAGAGATTCTGAACCGGTCATTTTGTAAGGGTTTATCCTTTAAATGTAATGCTAAATATCAAGGATTAGAATTTAGTCAATGCCTTTTTTGTACCTGTTGCCAAATCTGTCGGTGACCTCGACTTCTACTTTTGAATTGGAGCCATTCGGCCTAAAAACAAACATATGCCCATTTTTTTGGGCGGAGATCCAAGGCTGCTTTTTGGGTTTGCCGGGAGCATAAGTATCCAAAGCCAATGGGTCAGCGGCAACCACATTTTCAGGTTTGCCGGTTTTTACCCCGTTTTCATACCAATCGACTTGCCATTCAGGATCCCAATTCCAGATGTTGACCATATAGTCATTTGGAAAATCAGGATGTGAGCCGGGACGGTATATCCGAAATTGAAAATCTTTGTCCTCACCGATACTCTGATAGTACCAAGACAAATTTCCTGCATCAGAGCGGTAGACGCCGTAGCCTTTTGGCGTGCCGTCATAGCAGATGCCTGACCACCACGCCCCGCTGATGGCGGCGGTGTTGTGCTCAAAAATATTTCCATTTACTGTGTTTTCATTCCAATGAACATGTCCGGAAATCAGATGCGCTTCATAGCCTTCCAAAATTTCATACAAAGCTTCCCTGTTGATGACCGATTCCTTGTTGATATCACGACCGGGATTATGGGCTACGATCTGCGAAAAGCTAGGAATATGCAGGAAAATGACAAGGGGATTTTTCTTGGGCACCAAAGCCAAATCCTTTTCCAGCCATTGTAATTGGGTCTCGGGAAGGTATCCGTAGTATTGTTTGCTTCCCAAAAAGTAAACATCATTCAGGACC
>NZ_CDSBKL010000277.1:0-5597 GCF_977115555.1 Aquiflexum sp. | reverse complement strand
TTAAATCCCGTAGCAATGGATTAGTCTTTGGATTTTCTGACGATTTTTTCTTAATGATCTTTGGGAAAATTTGGGCATGGGAATGAATAGATCCCATGCCCAAAAATACAACTATCAATATCCAAAGACCTTTAACTTTCATTTTTCCAAATTATGCAGATTCTTTTGCAGCAAGATATCTTTCTGCGTCTAAAGCTGCCATGCAACCGGTTCCTGCAGCGGTGACCGCTTGTCTATAAATATGATCTTGGGCATCACCACAGGCAAATACTCCCTCCACATTTGTCTTGGTACTACCGGGAATTGTTTCGATATAGCCATTTTCATCCATATCAATGATATTCTTGAAGATATCAGTGTTTGGTTGATGTCCTATTGCAACAAAAAATCCAGTCACTTCAAGTTCTTTGAATTCTTTGGTGACATTATTAAATACCTTTACACCTTTTACTTCATCTTCTCCCAGGATCTCTTCAGTCTCGGTATTCCAAAGAACTTCAATTTTAGGATTGTTCAGCACCCTTCTTTGCATGATTTGCGAAGCGCGCATTTCATCTTTCCTGATGAGCATGTATACTTTATTACAGATATTGGCTAAATACGAAGCTTCTTCGCAAGCTGTATCACCTGCACCTACAATCGCCACATCCTGACCTCTAAAGAAAAATCCATCACAAACTGCACAGGCGGAAACTCCTCTGCCATTCAGTCGGGTTTCACTTTCCAATCCAAGCCATTTTGCAGAAGCTCCTGTAGAAATAATGACTGTGTCAGCATGTACTTCATGTTGGTCGTCGACGATTACTTTTCGAGGAAATGAATTAAAGTCCACAGATGTAATAACTCCATATCTAACCTGAGTACCAAATCTTTCAGCTTGCTTTCTAAAATCCTCCATCATCTCTGGACCTTGGACACCTTCAGGATAACCCGGGTAATTTTCGACATCAGTGGTTATTGTCAATTGGCCTCCAGGTTGCCCGCCAGTATATAAAACCGGATTAAGGCCTGCTCTTGAAGCATAAATTGCTGCAGTATAACCTGCAGGTCCAGAACCAATTATCAAGACTTTGATTTTTTCAATTTCGGAAGTCATTTGATTGAAATTTTTGAAGTTGGCAAATTTTGTTAAAATACCCTTCACAACAAAGTTAATGGGTGTTAAAATTCCCTAATTGTGGACTATGCCATGAAGTTCAGAGAGTTAAATTTTTTGAACCTTTTAAAGTTGAATTTAAACGAAAAAAGGGGAAAAATCCCCTTTAATTATTTTTAAAATCTATTTCGGATTTTAACCAAGATAAGGTTTTAAAGTTTTACTTCTAGAAGTATGCCTTAATCTTCTGATAGCCTTTTCTTTAATCTGTCTAACTCTTTCTCTGGTTAAGTTGAATTTTTCACCGATTTCTTCCAAGGTCATCGCGTGTTCACCATTCAATCCAAAATAAAGTGTAATTACATCTGCCTCTCTCTGGGTAAGGGTTGAAAGCGCTCTTTGAACTTCTTTTCTTAATGAATCTGTCATCAAGCCATCGTCAGGCTTTTCATCACCATCATTTTCAAGAACGTCCAACAAGCTGTTTTCTTCACCTTGAACAAAAGGAGCATCCATTGATACATGTCTACCTGAGATTTTCATGGTATCCACCACCTCAGCAGCAGTTACTTCAAGAACTTCTGCCAATTCTTCAGGAGAAGGCTCCCTTTCAAACTTTTGCTCAAGTTCACTGAAAGTCTTGCTGATTTTATTCAATGAACCAACCCTGTTCAAAGGAAGTCTAACAATCCTGGATTGCTCGGCCAAAGCTTGAAGAATGGATTGTCTTATCCACCATACAGCATAAGAAATGAACTTAAAACCTCTGGTTTCATCAAACCTCTGAGCTGCTTTGATCAAACCAAGGTTTCCCTCATTGATCAAATCACCTAATGATAGGCCTTGATTTTGATATTGTTTGGCTACAGAAACAACAAATCGGAGGTTAGCTTTGGTAAGTTTTTCTAGAGCCAATTGATCGCCTTCCCTGATTCTTTTTGCAAGAACCACTTCCTCATCGGCTGTCAATAAGTCTACTTTTCCAATCTCCTGTAGATATTTATCAAGGGACTGACTTTCCCTGTTGGTGATCTGTTTGCTAATTTTTAGCTGCCTCATTCAAGAATATATTTTCAGTTAAGATTCATTTAATAACAGGAATCTAAATAAACAAAGTTCAAAATAACAAATACTATAATGAACTTATCCGTTTTTATCAGATTTTTCTGGTTTTGGCAATAGAACTTTTCTAGAAAGCTTAAACTTCCCTGTTTTTTTATCTACATCGATAAGTTTAACCTGAATTTCTTCACCTGGTTCAAGGACTCCTTCCATATTTCCGAGTCTTTCCCACTTGATCTCCGAAATGTGCAACAAACCATCCTTACCGGGCATAAATTCAACGAATGCTCCGAATGGCATTATGTTCTTCACTTTTCCTGTATAGGTTTCACCGATTTCAGGCATCGCTACTATTGCCCTGATTCTAGAAATAGCGGCATTCATTGATTCCTGATTATTGGAGAAAATATTGATTTTTCCCATATTATCTTTTTCTTCAATGATGATGGTCGCTCCTGTATCTTTTTGGATTTCTTGGATTACTTTTCCACCCGGACCGATCACTGCGCCAATAAGTTCTTTAGGGATACTCATCATAAACGACCTTGGCGTATGTGGCTTAAGGTCTGGTTTAGGTGCAGAAATCGTCTTTTTGATTTCATTCATGATATGAAGTCTACCTTCTTTGGCTTGATACAAGGCTTCTTTCAAAACACTGTAATCAAGACCTTCTACCTTAAGGTCCATTTGACAGGCTGTGATTCCTTTTTCAGTACCGGTCACTTTGAAATCCATATCTCCTAGATGATCTTCATCACCCAAAATATCTGAAAGAATGGAATATTTTCCTGTTTTTGAGTCAGATATCATTCCCATTGCAATTCCTGTTACTGGAGCTTTGATCTGTATACCCGCATCCATCAAGGCCAAAGAACCTGCGCAAACAGTAGCCATGGAAGAAGATCCGTTTGATTCCAATATGTCAGAAACTATTCGGATAGTGTAAGGATTTTCATCACCTGAGGGAAGGACTTTTTTCAAAGCTCTCATGGCAAGATTACCATGACCTACTTCTCTTCTTCCAACGCCTCTGTTTGGTTTTACTTCACCTGTGGAAAAACCAGGAAAATTATAGTGCAAGTAAAACTTGTTATATCCCGAAATCATGGCTCCATCTATCATCTGCTCATCCATCTTGGTACCAAGAGTACAGGTAGTTATAGATTGGGTTTCACCTCTGGTAAACACTGCCGATCCGTGAGCTGAAGGTAAATAGTCAATTACCGACCAAATAGGCCTGATTTCGTCCAATTTTCTACCATCCAATCTCTTTTTCTCATTTAAAGTAAGGTTTCTGGCAGCTTCTTTATGGATTTTTGAAAAATATGGTCCAATCAAACTTGCTTCAAAACCGTGGTCTTCACCCAAAGAAGCAACAAATTCCTCCTTAACAGCTTTGATAAGATCATATCTTTCAGATTTATTGGCAATCAATTTTGCAACAACCTCGTAACACTTTCCATACAATTCAGCGTGCATTTTTTCATACAATGCTGAATCCGATTTTTCGTGGTTATATTCTCTTTTCTTTTCCTTGCCAACTGCAATGGTCAATTCTTTTTGGACTTGGCAATGTTTCTTTATTTCCTCATGGGCAAACTGAAGAGCTTCGACCATTTCGTCTTCAGATATTTCATTCGCTTCACCTTCCACCATCAGGATGTATTCCTCAGAACCTGCTACAATGAATTCCAAAGAAGCTGTTTCTAATTGCTCCGGTGTTGGGTTGATGACCAACTTTCCGTCGATCTTCCCAACCCTTACCTCGGAAATTGGTCCATTAAAAGGAATATCAGATACCGCCAATGCAGCAGAAGCTGCAAGTCCGGCCAAGCAATCAGGCAAAACCTCAGAATCTGCAGAAATCAGAGTAATTCCAATTTGGGTATCAGCATGGTAATCATCTGGAAAAATCGGTCTGATTGCCCTGTCTACAATACGGCTAATCAATATTTCATAGTCGGAAAGCCTTCCTTCTCTTTTCAAAAAACCTCCGGGAATCTTTCCGGATGCAGCAAATTTTTCTTGGTAATCAACAGACATTGGAAGAAAATCAACCCCTTCCCCTGCTTCTTTTTTAGAAACAACAGTGGCAAGTAACATGGCTTTTCCCATGCGAACTACCACAGCTCCATCAGCTTGTTTGGCCAATGCACCTGTTTCAATAATGATTTCTCTACCATCCTCAAGGACAATAGATTTAGAAATTACGTTTGGTAACATACAATTTTTTAAATAATAATAAGTGTAGAATAGTTATAAAAGTAAGGCTTAATATCAGGGGGAAATAAAAAAGTAAGGTTCTCCCACGAGAACCTTACATTGAATCGAATTATTTTCTTATTCCTAATTCGGTAATAATAGCTCTATATCTTTCGATATCATTCTTAATCAGGTAATTAAGAAGGCTTCTTCTTTTACCTACTAGTTTCAAAAGACCAAGTCTTGAAGAGTGGTCTTTTTTGTTTGTTTTCAAGTGGTCAGTCAAATGCTGAATTCTGAAAGTGAATAGTGCGATCTGTGATTCCGGAGAACCTGTATCGGTTTCAGCTTTTAACCTGCCATGATTTTTAAACAACTCCGCTTTTTTCTCTGATGTTAAATACATGCCTAGTTAATTTTTTAATTTTAAAACAGGTACAAAGGTAAAGCTTATAATCGAATTTCAAAAATCAGTCCTAAGTTTTAGCTGTTTTAAACCCAAATTTGGCTTTAATCTTTTTAAAAAACTCAATATAAGTCTCAGGTTCAAACAATCTCGCGTCTTTTCTCGCTTGTCTTAGAAAAAAGAACCCTATCGGCAACAAAACCAAATTTGAAAACCAGGTCCCAAAAACAGGATTGGTAACCCCTTCTTTGGCCCATTTCTCCCCTGTAATCGTCAACATATAAAATAAAATGAAGAAGATTATTGAAATCAGCACTGGCATCCCCAAGCCTCCTTTTTTTATGATCGCACCTAAAGGGGCCCCTATCATAAACATTACAATGCAGGCAAATGCGGTTGTATATTTTTGATAACGAGCAATTTCAAAACTCCGATATTCCCTTTCTAACGCGTTTACTTGAGTTAATTTTGTGCTGAAGTTATTCTTAATAGTTCTTGCATTATTCATGCCTACTGTTGCCGCTTTTGATTTGTAATCCCCCTTAATTATTACAGAATCCAAAGCAGCTTTTTTTTCCGCGGTAAATACAAAAGTTTTTTGTGGGGCAACTTCATTTTTCAAAGTTACATCTAAGCTGCCATTATTATCAATTCCCGTTTTTGGAAAGATGGAATCAATTACTAGAGGGGCTTGATCTAATTTCAGCATCTTCCGATTGATAGTCTTTTTTCTAACCTGAGTGTCCAAATTTGCAGAGGTATCTATTGTGGACTCAGGCGATGTATTGATTTTTTCCTTTTTTGGAATGGCCAAATCTGGAATAGAATCTT